>CAWJKX010000034.1:0-45905 GCA_963843065.1 uncultured Bacteroidota bacterium | reverse complement strand
AAGATATTTCGCCGGCCTTCCAGGCGGAGAACGGATTCATCACCGGAAATGATTTACGCATGACTGATTTGCAAAATTATTACAATTTTTATCCGGTGAAGTCCCTGATTGATCTAGGCCAATTATGGATGGAAAGCAACCTGCAGTTCGATTACGATAATGCGCGGAAGCAAGACTGGACCGCCGCTGGAATATATTTGCAACTCAAGAGCCAAACAAATATCAATTTGTTTTTTTTACCATATAACGAAGAGTTGTACCATAGCGTGCGGTTCAACAAGATCAACCGTGGCGAACTTCAAATCAATTCCGCCCCGGCAACGTATATTTCTGTATCGGCGGATGTCGCGCTCGGGAGGTTTATTGATCGTGATTTAGCTCTCCTTGGATACGGACACAATATCTCGGCATCCATGACGCTAAAACCAACATCGCAGCTTGAACTTGATTTGTGGTACTCCCGCTCGCGATTGTCTGACGTTTCGACGCAACAGCTTTTTTATGATGGTTACATTTCAAGGTTCACGGGAATCTATCAATTCAGTTCCGATGTATTTCTTCGTTTGATCGGGCAATACGATCAATTCAGCAAAGTAGTTGAAATTGACCCGTTGCTGAGTTACAAGTTAAATCCTTTTACTATCTGTTACGCCGGTTCAACACACGACCTAACTGACTTTGGTAATCCGTACGGCTTCGAGCAAACCGAACGGCAATTCTTTATAAAGCTGCAATATCTCTGGAGAGAGTAGGCAGCCGGTCTATAAGAATAAAAAAATCCCGGCGTCAACATCGACACCGGGATTTTTTTTTCGTGTATGAATTTACTTCAACAAGACCAGCTTTCTCGTTTGGTCGAAATTCCCGGCCTGTATCCGGTAGAGATACACACCCGTTGCAAGAGCTTAAGCATCGAACGTGACAGCATAAGAGCCGGGATCCTTCTCGCCATTCACGAGTTCAGCGACCTTCTGCCCGAGTGCGCTATAGACTGAAAGCGAAACATGCGAACGAATCGGGATAGTATACCGTATTGTTGCCGCTGGGATAAAGGGATTTGGATAATTCTGCTCAAGGTCGTAATTCAAGGTAATCTGATTGCGCTGACTTCCAACTCCTGTTGCGACGACCGAGACCCGATTGCTGGCACCGCTCAAGTTGTGGTGGACATCCTCTGCTAGTGAATTTAGAATTTGGGACAAAATAGTCAAACCCAAAAAGCCATCGCTAGCTTTTTGGTGCGGATATTAAGATTGGAATAGCTGCGACGGTCTCCTCAGCATCGCGCATGGAATGGATGATAAGTGCTTCGAAATTAGCAGCTGACTTCGACTGATAGTATTTTCATCGAGACCCCGAACCCAGGACTACGGACTAAGACCCCCGAACCATTTACAGCTATTCCTGTTGTGCAATTCCGAAAAATCTTCGTATATTTGTGCACGAAGGAATCGGGAGTATGGAAACATCACTGAAAAAGAAAATCATTCTTGTCGGCGACAAAGTGCTGGTCTCGCCGGAAAAAGACCAGGAGAAGACGTCCCACGGATTGTATTTGCCCCCCGGTGTGAAAGAAAAAGAAAAAGTCCAGAGCGGCTATATCGTCAAAGTCGGACCGGGATATCCCGTCGTCAATCCGAATTATGTCGACCAGGAACCATGGTCGACGACTCCAAAAGATCCGGTGAAATACATCCCGCTTCAGGTTGAAGAAGGGGACTATGCAATTTTCCTTCGGGATGCGGCGATTGAAATAGAATATGAGGGGGAGCAATATCTCATCGTTCAGCAATCATCTCTTTTGATGCTTATCCGGCGGAGTGCGTATTCCGAGATCGGACCATGAACGCAACGCATGACCCCCTTATTTTCAGCGAAGCAAACATTCACGAACAATTGCAAACAGCCCCGTTTACACAAGGATTTTATACTCTTCGATTCTACACAGAGAACGGGAAACCCGCCGCGCATCCGACAGACACAATTTCCGAATTCTACCTTTACCCTTCGGGGGGAACGCTGCGCGACAGCACGTTCAACCTGGTGTTTTACGATTCTCAGTTCGATACGTACAGAGGTTTCAAACCGCCGCACCTTAAAAGATAATTAAGAATTAAGAATTAATAATTATGAATTATGAATGCTCGCTCCACTCTGCTATTGCAAAATTCTTAATTTTTAATTCTTAATTCTTAATTCTTAATTTTTAATTGTCCCTGTTTGTCCTTATGCAAGAACGAAGCATTTGAAAGGTACTCAATGGAGCCTGAAGAAATATTAGAAAGTATCAGCGGAGGATTTTTTGCTCTCGATGCGGATTTCAAGTTCATCTACTGGAACCGGGCCGCTGAAGAGGGAACGCGTCTCCCTCGCAGCCAGGTGTTGGGAAAGCACGTCTTTGAGATTTTTCCGAACGCTGAGAAGGCCGAGCATGGCGACCGCTACCGTACAGCGATGGCAACAAAATCTTTTCAATCATTCGAAACGAGTTACCGCGACAAAAATTTTGAGGCATGGTATAACATCCGCGTTTATCCGAATGAAAACGGGCTTTCCGTTTTCTTTCAGGACATCACCGATCAAAAGCATCAGGAACGGCAGCGGGAAACGCTGCTCGAAATCTCGCATGTGATCAACACGAGCAACCAGCTCGACGATTTGTGCGCGCAGGTTGTGCACACGATTGCCGCCCGCTACGACCTTCCGTTCCATCATGTGCTGATGTACATTTTCCGTCCGCAGGACGAAAAAATTATTCTGGTCGCGCCCGAGCTTCCGTCTCTCGAATGGGAAAAGAACCTCACGGCGCGGTCGGTGAGCGAACAAAATTCCGTTGCGTGCATCGATGCCGTGATCACCGGCGCGCCGATTATTACGTCAGACGTTTCGCGCAGTTCGTACTACGCCGTGGCGCCGGAGATGCTGGTGACGTCGGACCCGAAAACCGTTCTCGCCATTCCGCTAAAGGTTGAAGGGGAGCTTGTCGGCGTGATAGAAATGTTGATGAATTCCGACCGGTCGTTTGCCGAAAAAGAGCAATCGTTTCTCTCGCTCATTGCGAACGAGCTGGCCGTCGGAATAAGCCGCAGAGGGTTGATCGACGAGTTGCGCGTGAAGAATGTCGACCTTGAAATTCAACGGGCGCAAACGCAGGACGCACATGAAACGCTGAAAAAATTTCTCGCTTTTTTCAGCCACGAGCTCCGTTCACCGCTGAATTCCATTATCGGATTTTCGGAATTGATTCAGCTCGATATACCCAAACTGGATGCAGCGACGGTCTCATCGTACGTCTCGTCGATCAATCAAAGCGGAAAGCATCTTCTCCAGCTCATCAACGATATTCTGGACCTGTCGAAGCTTGAGGCGGGAAAACTGGAACTCCATTACAAGAGCATTCCAATCCGGCAATTCATCGACGCACTGACAAAGTCGCTCCAGCCTCAAATGGAAGAAAAAAAGCTTTCCTTCGCTGTTCATATTGCGGACGAACTCGACGACATCGTCGCCGATGATGTTCGCCTCAAGCAAATTATGCTCAACCTTGTTTCGAACGCGATCAAGTTCAGTCATCCGGAAAACACAATAAAGATCAATGTCCTGCGTGTTGAGAACGCGGTTGAATTCAGCGTGCAGGATTCGGGTATTGGCATTCAGGCGGAAGAACTGCCGCGCCTGTTTCTTCCGTTCCAGCAAACGTCTGCCGGAAAGAGGAAGCAGGAAGGGACAGGATTGGGTCTGTCGATCACAAAAAAACTTGTCGAGCTTCACGGAGGTTCGGTTACGGCGGTGAGCGAATGGGGAAAAGGAAGCACGTTTATCGTTCGAATGCCGATGATGGTCAACTCCCGCAGCGACAGCAACGAAATTGCGGGAAACATCGCCGGAATTCTCTCACCCTCGTTGGAGCCGCAGCGGGTGCTAATAGTGGAGGATAAGCCGCATGCGAGGCAGATCCTGCAGTCGTATCTCTCGGAAGCCGGTTACGTCATCGAAACAGCGGCGAACGGCATTGAAGCGCTCGAGAAGGCGAAATTATGGAAACCGGATGTCATCACGCTCGACATTCTTCTTCCCGTGAAAGACGGCTGGCAGGTGCTGCGCGAGCTGAAACAGCATCCGCTGTGCAAGGATATTCCGGTCATCATCATCTCTATGCTTGACGAACGAAACGTCGGGTTTGGACTTGGCGCCGTTGATTATTTTGTGAAGCCCGTTCAAAAAGATGCGCTCCTCGAATCACTTCGGAAAGCGACCTCGGGGTTGAAGCACAAACGATCGGCGAAAATCTTGGTGATCGATGACGACCGTTCCGTGATCGACCTCGTGCAAGTGATTCTGGAAGCCGAGGGATGCACGGTGTTGAAGGCGTTGGACGGAAGGGAAGGTCTGCGCCTTGCACAGGAAGAGCATCCCGACCTTATCATACTTGACCTGGTGATGCCCGAAATTTCCGGGTTCAACGTTGCGTACCAATTGAAGCATAATCCGAAGACACAGACGATTCCCGTTATTGTCATGACGAGCATGGAGATTGATGACGAAACCAGAGAACAGCTTAGGGGCTTTGTCGTTAGCTTGATGAAAAAGTCCGGGTTTACCAAAAAAGATTTGCTGCAAGAAATCTCTGCAATAGAAGGTAAACGACAATAGAAATCGCGTCCGCATGATTCTGTTCTTGTCTTGTTTTGCCGAGCGGCAATCCTTATATTTCTTTGTTCGAAAGGGACATCACGTGTAGCTCAGTCCGCCGGAAAGCGGCGGACTTCGCCGGAAGCAGTACCAATGATTGATAACGGGGTGTAGCTCAGCCTGGCTAGAGCGTCCCGTTCTTCGGGCGGGAAAGTCAGGTTCGAAGAAGTTAAGAGAAAAGAATATCGGGGTGTAGCTCAGCCTGGCTAGAGCGTCCCGCTCTTCGGGCGGGAAAGTCAGGTTCGAAGAAGTTAAGAGAAAAGAATATCGGGGTGTAGCTCAGCCTGGCTAGAGCGTCCCGCTCTTCGAGCGGGAAAGTCGGGTTCGAGATAGAGAAATGAAAAAACATCGGGGTGTAGCTCAGCCTGGCTAGAGCGCTTGCTTTGGGAGCAAGAAGTCGTAGGTTCGAATCCTATCACCCCGACAAAAAATCCCGCCCGGCAAATTACCTGGCGGGATCTTTTTTCGTCAGGGGGTATGTGCATCATCATAGCTGCCCGTTGCCGGCAATGAATGCAATCTGCGTAATCTGAAATCTGAGTTAAATCTGCGAACTCAGAGTAATCAAAATCCTTATGATACAAATAGTACACGCGGCATCACAAGAACAGATCGGCAATGTTCGTGAATTGTTTGTCGAGTATGCACACTCACTCAATGTCAGCCTCTGTTTCGAAAACCTTGATAAAGAAGTGAACGAGCTTCCTGGTGTTTACGCACCTCCGCCTGGGAGCCTTCTTCTTGCGGTGGACGAGGAAAAGATCGCAGGGTGCGTTGCTTTGAAAAAAGTCGATGACCGCGTCTGCGAAATGAAGAGGCTTTACGTCCGTGCCGAATTTCGCGGTCGAGGGATTGGAAAAATATTGGCGATGCGTATCGCGGATGAAGCTCGAGAAATCGGCTACGAGCGGTTGCGATTGGATACGCTTCCTACGATGAAAGAGGCCATTTCGCTCTATCGCTCACTCGGTTTTGAAGAAATTCCTGCCTACCG
The DNA here is from genome assembly GCA_963843065.1 of uncultured Bacteroidota bacterium. Classification (GTDB taxonomy): domain Bacteria; phylum Bacteroidota; class Ignavibacteria; order UBA10030; family UBA8401; genus JAGVPT01. Next base: position 40,219 of record CAWJKX010000034.1, on the reverse strand, counting down.
GGACCTTCCGGTTCCGGGAGCGTTATTCATGCAAGTAAAGTTGTAGCGCTCAGTTTGATGATGCGCGTTTTGAACCAACAACCTTTTTGAGCTGGAATCGGGGAAATCCGCTCATCGGCTTTTTGAGCGCTTTTCATGTCACACGCTCCTCTTGATTGCACTCCTGCCGGCTTTCCTTGATTCTCTTGCCTATTTTCACTATTATTTTCTCAGTGATTCGACGTCCGAAGCCGGTTGAGCGCATAAGCACACCGTCCATTCATTCCTGTGTTCATGAAACAATCTCAAGTCAAGTCCAAAACCTCGTCGCGCAAAAAGGATCATGTGCTTCTTACCGTGAACCGCGATGTCGCATTTCGCGGGAAAAGCACGGGTTTTGAGAATTGGGAATTTGTTCATAACGCGCTCCCGGAAATAAATTTTTCAAACGTTTCCACTGAGACGGTTTTTCTTTCCAAGCGGCTTTCCTTTCCGTTCATGATTTCTTGCATGACGGGGGGCTATGCCGACGCGAAGCGCATCAACAAGAATCTCGCAGAAGTGTGCGAAGAACATCGCGTTGCTATGGGAGTCGGCAGCCAGCGGCAGGCATTGGAAGATACAACATACCACTCATCGTTTAGCGTAGCTCGTGAAGCGGCTCCGACGATTCCGATCATCGGAAACATCGGCGCGGCGGAAGTTGCGAAACTTACCGATGCGTCGCCGGTGCAGCGCCTCGCGGATCTTGTCCGCGCAGACGCATTCGCAGTTCATCTCAATCCGCTGCAGGAATTTCTTCAACCGGAGGGAAACGCGAACTTTCGCGGTGTACTTCGAGGAATTGAAACATTAGTTCGCGGATTGTCAATTCCGGTGATCGTGAAAGAAATTGGTGCCGGGATTTCAAAAAATGTCGCGCAGCGATTGATCAGCATAGGTGTCTCTATTATCGATGTCGCCGGAGCAGGCGGCACAAGCTGGGCCGGCGTGGAAATCCTCAGGAGAAAAGATCGGCAAGCGGGCGATCTTTTTTGGGATTGGGGAATCCCGACCTCTGAAGCGTTACGGCAAGTTGCATCGCTCAAAGCTTCATCGCCGGGGCTCAGCCTGATTGCATCAGGCGGGATGACGAACGGCCTCGAAGCGGCTAAGGCTTTTGCGCTCGGCGCAGATGTGATCGCAGCGGCTCGCCCGATGTTGCAGGTGTTGATGGCATCAGGCAGGAAGGGTTTGTCCGTCTGTCTTGACCGGTGGATCAATGAATTTAAGGGAACGATGTTCCTCGTCGGTGCTCCGTCGCTGGAACACTTGCGTCAGGCGCCTCTCGTTCATGTGTGATCGTACTCATTCTCTCGTCTCAACACATCAATGAAACAGTTTATTTCGCAGTATCAACGCTACAAGGAAGTTGTTGATCAGCAGCTTCGGTCATGCGTAAAGAAAAACGAGCCCCGTTCTCTCTATCAACCCGTACGGTACGTTCTTTCGGGAGGAGGGAAGAGAATCCGCCCGTTGCTTGTCCTTCTCTCCTGCGAAGCGGTCGGAGGGTCAATGCGGCAGGCTCAGCATGCCGCTGTTGCAATCGAGGTCTTGCACAATTTTACGCTTGTCCATGACGACATTATGGACAACGCACCGTCGCGCAGGGGCCGGCCGACCGTGCACACCAAATGGGACACCAACATCGCTATTCTGGTCGGCGACGAGCTTGTTGCGCTCGCGTACCGCGAATTGTTGAAAACGCGGTCGCCGTACATTGCGCGTGTCGCCGATATTTTCACGGAAGGCGTTGTTGAAGTGTGTGAAGGCCAGGCGTACGACAAGGAGTTCGAGACGCGGAAACATGTCTCCCTCGACGAGTACCTGCTCATGATCGGCAAAAAAACCGGCAAGATGGTTTCTGTGGCGTCGGAAATGGGAGCGGTCATCGGCGGCGGATCCGCATCAGAAATTCGTGCACTGAGATCGTACGGCACTTCCATCGGCAGGGCATTCCAAATTCAGGACGATCTTCTGGATGTCGTAGCGGACGAAAAAGAATTCGGAAAAACGATCGGCGGTGATATCGTGGAAGGAAAAAAGACGTTCCTTCTCATCGAGGCGTATGCTCGCTCCCGCGGGGCTGATAGACGGCTGCTCCTCAGTGTTATCGCCGGCGGCGGGACATCGCGGAAGAATATTCCTCTGGTTCGTGAAATCTATGAACACTGCGGCGTTGTTGCTTTGGCAAAGCAGACAATCGCGAAAAATATCACCGCGGCGAACGAACAGCTTTCACGCCTTAAAAAAAGCGGCGCTCGCGACATGCTTTTCTGGTTTTCAGACATGCTGTTGAACAGAAATTTTTGAGGTGCCCATTTATCGATCGGCATATTCCGGCAGCCACATGACGCGGTCGTTTCTATGATTGAGAAGGACGTCGTTATCAAGAATAGGGCCGGGCTGCATACGCGTCCGGCGGCGACATTGGTGAAAATGGCCGCAAAATTTAAGTCGGAATTCTTTATTATGAAAGACGGCGTTGAGATTAACGGCAAGAGCATCATCGGAGTGATGACGCTGGCAGCCGAGCAAGGCTCGACACTGATGCTGAGGTTTGACGGTGAAGATGAGGGAGAAGCCTGCACCGCTATTGTTGGACTGTTTGAACGAGGTTTTGACGAAGCATAACGATGGCCACAACGGATGAAATAACGCTTCACGGCATTGCTGCCGCACCCGGTATCGTGATGGGAAAGGTGTTTGTGTACACAAAGCACGTTCCCCATATCGACGAGAAAACGATTGCCCCGGAGGACCTGGAAAAGGAAGTTGAGCGCCTTCAGAGCGCAGTTGTCCGCTCGGAAAAAGAGCTGCAAAAAATTCTCTCGTTTGCGGAACAAAAAATCGGGAACAGCAAGGCGAAGATTTTTGAAGCGCAGATCATGATTCTCAGCGACAATGTGTTGTTCGATTCGATCTACAAACGCATACGGAAAGAACGGAAGAACGCCGAATTCGTCGTCCATGGCGAGATTACGAAGTACCAGCAACTCATGTTGAATTCGTCGGATGAGTACATGCGCGAGCGCGCGCACGATGTCGAAGACGTTAAAAATCGCATCATCCGGAATATTCAGGAACAGAAGCTCATCTCGCGTTTTGAAGGGGGATCGATCGTCGTTTCGCAATCGTTGACACCGGCTGACACTATTCTTTTCAGCCGCAACGAAATACTCGGCTATGCAACCGATATGGGGGGTGTAACATCCCACGCGGCGCTTCTTTCCCGTTCATTAAAGATTCCGGCCGTCGTTGGGTTGAAGGACGTTACCTCGCATGTGCTGACTGGCGCGTCCATGATCCTTGACGGCTACAGCGGCGTCGTGATCATTAACCCGTCTGAAGAAACGGTCGCCCAGTACAAACGGCGCAGCAAAGAAATGGCGAAGTTTGAACACGGGCTGAACGACCTGAGAGAATTACCCGCCCAGACGACAGACGGAAAACAGGTTGAGCTGGTGTCGAACATTGAGTTTGCGGAAGAAATCCGCTTTTCCAAGGCACAGGGTTCTCACGGCATTGGACTCTACCGCACAGAAGGATTGTTGATGGGGAGAGATGCTTTTCCTTCCGAGGAGGAGCAATACCGCGATTACAAATCGATCGCCGAAAAGGTCTTCCCCAATAAAGTGATTATGAGAACGTTCGACATCGGCGGCGATAAGGTTATCGCGCATTCGTACGCGGAAGAAAATCCATTCCTCGGCTGGCGCGGCATACGCGTTGCGCTGGACCGTCCCGAAACATTTCTCGCCCAAATGCGCGCAATGCTCCGTGCGAGTACCAAGAAAAATATTTGGGTGATGTTCCCGATGGTCTCCAGCTTGAAAGAAGTTCGCCGGGCGAAAGCACTGGTTGTGCAGGCAAAAGAGTCATTGCGTGCAGAAAAGTGCGTATTCGACGATGCGATGAAGATCGGCGTCATGATTGAAGTGCCGTCGGCAGCGGTGGTCGCCGGCGACATAGCACGAGAGGTCGACTTCCTCAGTATCGGCACAAACGATTTGATTCAATACCTTCTCGCAGTTGACCGTGGAAATGACATCGTGTCGCAATTGTACCAGGAATTTGAACCCGCCGTGATCCTCACGATCCGCCACATTATTAAAGAGGCGCACAAAAATAAAATTCCGGTCAGCATGTGCGGTGAAATGGCCGGCGATCCGGTAGCGACATTGCTGCTTCTCGGCCTTGGACTGGATGAATTCAGCGTCATTCCGTACGTCTTGCCGGAAATCAAAAAAATCATCCGCTCGGTGCCGCTGAGAGAAGCGCAGAAGATTGCCGTAAGAGCGATGAAATTTTCCACTGTTGAAGAAGTAAAAGAATTTCTTGTCGGGCATGTAAAACGCCTGGCGCCCGACATCCCATTGCCAGAATAACATTTCCAACAAAAAAGGGGCGAAGGTACGCCACAATCAAAGAGAGAAATCTTATGACACCCGAAGAGATTGCACAGTATGACCCGTCCGGTATGCGTTCCCTGATTCTAAATTTTCCACGGCAGGTGGAAGAAGCTGTTGCCATCGGCGGGGCGGCGAAAGTAAAATTTCCGATTTCAAAAATCAATAATATTGTCGTCAGCGGGCTCGGAGGCTCTGCCATCGGCGGAGACCTGCTTCGCTCGTACCTTGCGGATGAAATAGACGTACCCATCGCTGTCAGCAGGAATTATTTTTTGCCCGAGTATGTTGATGAACGATCGCTCGTCATCGTATCGAGCTATTCCGGAAACACGGAAGAGACCATCTCATCGCATCAAGACGCAGTGAAGCGGAAGGCCAAGGTTCTCTGCATCACCTCAGGCGGGTCGGTGAAGCGACTCGCCGCAAAAAGGAAACAACCCGTTATTGAAATCCCCGGTGGACTCCCTCCCCGAGCCGCATTAGGGTACTCTTTTTTCCCGACGCTCATTGTCCTGTCGAAACTCGGTTTTTTCAAATCGAAGAAAAAAGAAATCGATGAGACGATCGTTCTGCTGAAAGAAAAGGCAAAGGCCTATGGTGATCTTGCGTCGCAGAATAATCAGGCGCTGCGCATAGCTCACAGCCTTCAGGGAAAGCTGCCGGTTGTGTATTCTTCCGTGGACAGGTTTGACTCGGTGAATGTGCGTTGGCGCGGACAAATTTCGGAAAATGCAAAGACGCTGGCGTACGGACATGTATTTCCGGAATTAAACCACAACGAGATTGTTGGATGGGAAGTGTTGAAGGATCCGATGAAAAAGATTCACGTGGTGATACTGCGCGATAACGAGGATAATCCCCGCATCCAGCTTCGGATGGACATTACGAAAGAAATTATTAAAGATTTTGCGGACGGAATCACCGAAGTGCACAGTGAAGGGAAAAGCGTGCTGGCGAGAATGTTTTCGCTTTTACATCTCGGCGATTGGGTAAGTTTTTATCTCGCCATGTTGAACGGCGTTGACCCGACTCCTGTGAAGAAGATCGATTTCCTGAAAAATGAACTTGCCAAAGCGGCAGTGAAAAACTGAGATTACTCCAATGGCCCAACAAGGGTTTCGCATCTCAGACATAACTTCTCGGTATGATCTTATTCTTCGCGAATTCTTTGTGAAGAATAGAATTCTTTTCCTTTCGTTGATTACTTTGATAGCCGGATACTTGCGCTTTCGCGGATTAGGCGTCAATCCGCTTTGGGTCGATGAGGTTGGATTCGGGTTCCTCGTTCAGAACGGCGGCAATCAGGAATTTATTCCGAAATGGTTCGGGCAGTTGTTCGGACTTCATACCGAGTTCGGACTTAGATTTCTCCCGGCACTATGCGGGACGCTTACGGTTCCGGCAATCTATTTCGTGGTTGATAAATACAAACTTGAATCAGCCCTGTTCGTTGCGGTGTTCCCGTTGTTCGTGTTCTGGAGCAGGCTGGCGCGGCCGTACGCGGTTGCAGGTTTGTTCCTCGTTCTTTCATGGCGGTATTGGTGGATGATGATTCCAGCCCTCATGACGACGCCGATCGCCGTAGTCGGGGTGAGGCTGAATAAGTGGACGCTTGGACTAATAGCACTTGGAATTGTGTTTTTCTTTATCCGACCGGACGCATTCAGAGGGTGGTCGATTTTACTCCTTCAAATATCATCCCGTTGGTGGTATCTTCCGGCATTAACATTGGTTCTTTACTTAACAGAATGGGAAAAATACTTTTCATCGCTGCGATCGCATTTTGCCTCTCTGCGGACTCAAGACTAAACACACGCGAGTGGTATTCGCACGAGGTGGAATTCTCGGACTGGCGCGGGATTCCTCCTGTTGATTACTCAACAAACGTTCCGCTTTCAAATTGGTATTCAGGGCATTCGGCAAAATACCTTCGCCCGGAGAATCTAAAGCAATTTCTTTCTGAACCGGACACGGTTATGCTTGGAATTGATTACTATGGCTTTTATAAGATTTCATGCAACGTTGCTTCGGGTTTCCAGGCTCAGTGGATAATCGATACACTAATGCACGGCGGTGTATTGGTAACTAAAAGCTACAAGGGGAAATTATTTTTTCAGAGGGAAAAATGAGAGAAAGCAAATTTCGTGCATGGAACGGGAAGAATTTCGAGAATTGAGTGGCAGCACCTCGGTTTTTCATGGCTTGACTTTCATCACAACACCATGTATATTCACGGCATAATGAAACCTCTGGCACTCCTCTATGCGGCACACCAGGTCAGGATGGAATAATGCTTGAAGAAGTTAATTTCCTGCGGAATGTTCCGATTTTCAACGAACTAAGCGATCAAGAGCTTGAAAAGATTGCGGCGCTCGGCATTCGGAAGAAATACAAAAAAGGGAGCATCATCCTTTTGGAAGAAGAGACCGGCGCGGCTCTCTTTGTCATCGTCTCGGGCAAAGTGAAGATTGTGCGGATGGACGACGACGGCCGCGAGGTGATTCTATCTATTTTGGGTGGAAGCGACTTCTTTGGAGAAATGGCAATTCTGGATGGTTTGACTCGCTCGGCAAGTGTCGTGGCAACATCGAAGTCTGAATTGTTCATGATTCACCGCAGGGATTTTTTAAAGCTCCTGAACGATTTTCCGATGGTCGCCATCGCGTTGTTGCGGGAGTTAACCAACCGACTGCGTAAAGCCGATGCTCAAATAAAAAGTTTATCCCTCAAGGATGCCGCGGGAAGGGTTGCTAATGTTGTCCTTCAGCTTGCTGATGAAATCGGAATGTTCCGCAAAGGCCGGGTGGAAATTGATGAGCTCCCCTTGCAGCAAGATTTGGCAAATATGGCCGGAACATCGCGCGAGACAATTTCGCGCATGATCCACAAATTCATTCAAAAGGGATATTTGCAGATGCAAGGCAACAGGCTCATTATTAATGATTATGAAAGCTTCAAGAACCTTCATGTATAACGCTGCCAATACCTTCATTCATCTTCAATGAGGACCGGGCACCCCTGAATTGTGAAAGGCTTCGGTTTTGAAGCCTTGCGAAGCAGAGCAGACTACGAGAATATGGGCGCTAAAGCCGACCTTCACATGCACACAATTTGTTCTGACGGTGCACTCTCTCCCTACGAGCTCGTCAAAAAAGTTAAGGCGCAAGGGCTGTCTGTTGTCAGTATCACAGACCACGACAGTGTTGCCGCTATCCCCGACGCGCTTGAATTTGGAAAGGAATTTGGCGTCGAGGTCATTTCCGGCGTAGAGTTGAGCGCAAACTTTGAAGACAAAGAAGTTCACATCCTCGGCTATTTCGTCGATTACAAAAGCCAGCGGCTGCTCGATTATCTCACCTTCTTTCGGCACGAAAGAATCAAGCGTGCAGAACGGATTGTCGCGAAGCTCAACAGTCTCCAGGTTCCGTTGAAGATTGAATCGGTGATGGAACACGCCGGCACGGGCTCAGTCGGCCGGCCCCATATCGCCGCCGCACTGGTGGACGAGGGAATGACAAAATCGTACCAGGAATCGTTCGACCGATATATCGGCAATGGCGGTCCGGCGTACGAACGGAAATTTCAATTTTCTCCCTCGGAGGCGGTTCAGCTCATTGCGTCGTCCGGCGGACTATCCTTCCTTGCCCATCCGGGCCGTTATACTACCGACGTTATGCTTCAGCACCTCATCAAAGCGGGAATTGACGGGATCGAGGTCATTCACCCGTCGCATTCACAAGAGCACATCGTGCATTACCGCGGTGTGACCAGCGAATATTACTTGCTTGAAAGCGGCGGATCGGATTTCCATGGAGGCAAAAAGAATGACGATGCGGTTCTCGGCTCCTTTTTTATCGACGAAGACAAGGTCGATACGATGAAACGCCGTCTGTTTTTGCAGCGGTCGTCGTGACCATGTTTCACAGTGCAGGTGATTATTATGCCCCGCGTGTTTGAAGGCGGCGTTTCAGGACAAGGGAAAAAATTCGCAATCGTCGTCAGCCGGTTCAATCAGGCAATCACGAAGCGGCTTCTCGACGGTGCAGTTGATTGTTTTCAACGCCACGGATCGAATATCGAAAACGATATCGACGTTTTTTATTGTCCCGGCGCATTTGAAATTCCTGAAGTGGCTGCAAAGATTACACTCACGAATGACTATGATGCCGTCGTCTGTCTTGGTGCGATCGTCCGAGGTGAAACACCGCACTTCGAATACATTGCCCGGGAATGTGCCCGCGGCGTGAGTGCCGTCGCGCTAGAAAGAAATATACCGCTGCTCTTCGGCGTGCTGACGACGGATACGTTTGACCAGGCGATGGAACGGGCGGGAGGTTCTGTCGGCAACAAGGGGTGGGATGCGGCACTCGGTGCCATCACAATGGCGAATTTGTACACACAGCTCAATAACAAGTCGACGAGGAACTAAGCAGGCACATGTTACTACCGGATAATGCTACCGCTTGATCGTTTCTCAATGATGAACAGGAACAGGAGTTGTGCATGAAAAAGAATTGTCTTGTTTGGTTGCCATTGCTGGTGGATTGGAATGGCGGGCATTTTTAACATCGCGAGCGCCGGAATCGGTGATTGGAAAAATTATACCGATATGACTAATGTTGTTGGGCTCGTCTGCGCTCGAAATGCGGTATGGGTTGGCACGAGCGGCGGTATTCTTCGATACACTCAGGCAGACTCCGCCTTTGAGAAATTCACAAATTCAGAAGGATTAACCGGTAATGATGTTTCTGCCATTGGATTGGACAAGTATGGTTCGGTATGGGTAGGTGAAACGTCAGGCGAGATAGATATATATTCCCCCGCGACAAATTCCTGGAAAAATATCAGCGATATTGCTCTTTCGCAGCAAACTCAAAAAATGATCAATTCGTTTACCGCTTACGGCGATACAATGTACATAGGTACAGCGTTCGGCGTCAGCGTATTTTCGATTTCAAGATTTGAATTCGGCGACACGTACGAGAACTTTGGGACGTTCTCACAGCCAAATGTAACATGTGCAACCGTCTTTAACGGAAGAATCTATGTGGGGACTTCAAGCGGTCTGGCTGTTTCGAATCCTGGTGCGTCGAACCTGGCTGCCCCAGTGTCATGGAATTCATTCGCAACTCCTGCGGCGGTGAATGCCATTACCGTTTGTTACGGCAGCGTGTATGCCGGCACCAACTCTGGAGTCTATGTGTATCAAAATGGTACGTGGCAGATTCTCCCGGGGACGCCGCAAACAGCGATTGCACTCATGAATATTGCATCGGTGCTCTATATTGCTAGTACGAACAGCATAGTCGAACTATCTTCCGCTAATACTGTATTGCCGTACAGCGGAGCTGCTCCGGCGACCATTACCTGTGCCGCCAGTGATTCATCAAATCGCGTGTTCGTCGGATTTCAGGAAGCAGGCATCGGTATTCTGAATAGCGGAACATCTCAATGGGCTCAGCTCATTGTCAATAGTCCCGCATCCAATGTCTTCAATTCCGTTGTGGTCGATCAAAACGGAATCGTTTGGGCTGCATCTGCAGGGCCGGGGGGGCAGAATGGAAAAGGCTTTTGTTCTTACGATGGGACCCGTTGGAGGAACTATGATACCCTCACGATGCCGCAGTTAAAAACCAACGAATATTTTAACGCGGCCATTGGACCGAATAATTCAAAATGGTTTGGTTCATGGGGCGGCGGCGTCGCCGTTGTTAATGCAGCAGGTAATCTTGTACACGTTTTTGATGACAAGAATCCCGGTCTTGTCGGTACGGTTAAGCCCAATTATGTTGTCATAGGCCAGTGTGCATATGATCAATCAGGAAATGAGTGGGTGCCGAACTTTGCCTCTCTGGGCGGAAATATCTTATGGGAGATGAGGCCTGATTCATCGTGGGAACCCATCCGTACGCCGGCGAGCAGTTCATTTAACTGGATTCTAGGCACCGCGATTGATCGCTATGGGACGAAGTGGTTTGTCAATGTCCTGCCCGGATTTGAATCGAGCATCATCTTTCACTGCGTTTACTATAATGAAATTGCAGGTGCAGTTTCCGGATTGGCCAGCGACGACTGGGGTGAGTTGGCGGTGTCTGACGGCTTGGCAAGCACGCAAGTAACCTGTGTTGTGCAGGACAATGCAGGCAGCTTATGGCTAGGATCAAATCAAGGCATCTCGATAATCGGAGACCCCTCATCCCCAACCTCTCAAATAAGTATTGTACTCCTGGGTGCCATAGAGGGGCAATTCATCAACACAATTGCAGTTGACCCGCTGAACAATAAATGGGTCGCTATGCAGACGGGCGTTGTCGTTCTATCTCCCGACGGATCATCGCTGATTGCACAATACAATGTTGCAAACACCAATGGCAAACTTGTCGACAACAACGTTCTTTCTATTGCCTTCGACGAGAAACAGGGGATAGCATATTTCGGAACAGGAAAAGGATTGTCAAGCCTTGAAATTCCAACGATCGGTACGGTGGAAAAAATGTCGACTCTTGAAATCGGACCGAATCCCTTTATCCTTCCCGACCATTCTTCAGTAACCATCAAAGGTCTTGCTGATAACACGATGATAAAAATTCTCAACATCACCGGGGCGCTCGTCAAAGAATTTGCTGCGCAGGGCGGCGGTAGGGCTTTTTGGGATGGCACGGATTCCCGCGGCAATAATGTAGGGAGCGGTGTGTACATTATCGTTGCCTATGCCGACAACGGGAATCAAGTCTCTACAGCGAAAGTTGCGCTTCTGAGGAGATAAAAAAACGATAGTCTTTGTCTTTGCGTCCACACGGGCAATTACCAGGGTGTGCAGCGCAATGACTGTCGCAAAATGTAAACCGCGCAAAACGAATAATTCATAATTTTCACGCAAAGGAGGTTCTTGATTTGGAAAATTCAACTTACAAAGATGAGATTTTTACGAAACGCGTGCGTGCAGGAAAACGAACGTATTTTTTCGATGTGAAAGCGACGAAATCTGAAAAAGACTTTTACATTACAATTACGGAAAGCAAGAGAGTCGGCGAAGAGGAATACGAGAAGCACAAAATCTTTTTGTATAAAGAGGATTTTGACAAGTTTGCGGATGCGTTGATGGAAACAGTGGATTATGTTCAGGATGAATTGTTGGTCGCTCCCCCGGCAGATCAGCCGGCAATTGAGGAGAAGGTATAGGATTTTTTCCCACGAGCATTATCTACAGGCTGCTCCCGCGACGGGCGGCGCGAACTTTCACTGTCTCTTCGCATAGTTGTTAGCGGAGAGCATCTTCCAGTGCTGTCCGCGCATCGGTTCGGGAATCCCGGTATTTCACTATCAGCGGAGTGTAAAGACTCAGACCGTTGGTGCGTCCAAAGTCGGTTGTGATGCCGCGCGAGCCGGCGACAACAACGGCATTTTCAGGGATAATCAATGAACCGGAATCTGATTTGCGGATAATCACTTCGTTGACACAATCGTAGACGGGTGTAGAACCTGTGAGGAGAACTCCAGCGCCTATGACCGCCCTCTTTTTGACGATAGCCCCTTCATAAATTCCGCAATTACCTCCAACCATGACGTCATCTTCAATGATCACCGGCAGCGCATTGACCGGTTCGAGCACTCCGCCGATCTGTGCAGCAGCGCTGATATGAATCCTTTCCCCGATTTGTGCGCACGATCCGACAAGAGCGTGCGAGTCGATCATCGTTCCTTTGCCGATATATGCGCCGACATTGACGTACGACGGCGGCATCATGATAACACCGGGGGCGAGGTACGCACCGCGCCGGACTGATGTCCCGCCGGGGACGATGCGCACATTGTTCTCCACCGACAATTCTTTTGTCGGATAGGTATGTTTGTCGAAAAAAGAAAACGGACTCGAAGCCGGAACCTTCCGGAGTGCGCCAAGCTTGAATCCGAGCAGAATGCCTTTTTTTACCCATGCATGCACCTGCCAGTTTCCATCGATTTTTTCCGCTGCCCGAATACTTCCGTTGTCAAGAAGGGAAATGAAAACGTCGAACACGTTCTCTTCGAAGCTGCGGTCTTCGCCGTTCTTTGAGGAAGAAAGTTCTTCAATAATCGATGGAAGCGTTTCGGAAGAAATGTTCATCGTTGCGTTTCCATTAAGTGGAGCTCTTCCAGCGCACGCCGCACGGCAAACCGGTGTTCGGATGACATCGGAGTAAGTGGAAGCCGGTACGCTTCTTCGATCATTCCCATGATCGCAAGGGCACCTTTGACCGGGATCGGGTTGGATTCGATGAAATTAAGGTTCATAAGCTGAAGCAGCTCTTCGTGGATCGTCCGTGCTTCGGAGAAATTTCCCTCCAGGCAGAGCCGGACCATCGAAGAAAAAAGACGGGGAGTTTCGTTTGCCACGACGGAGATCGCTCCGTCAGCACCCAGTGCGATCATGGGAAGCGTCAGCGCGTCGTCGCCCGAAAGGACGGTGAAATTTGTCCGGCGATGGCGAAGAATTTCCATGATCTGTCCCATGTTGCCCGATGCTTCTTTGATCCCTGCAATTCCGGGCAGCTCTGCGATACGCAATGTTGTTTCTGCATTGATATTGCTCCCCGTTCTTCCGGGTACATTGTACACGAAAATTGGGATATCGACTGCCTCGACGATCGCTTTATAGTGCTGATAGAAACCCTCCTGCGTGGGCTTATTGTAGTACGGCGCGATCGAGAGTACCGCGTTCGCACCGATCGCCCTGGCATGCTGTGTAAGAGAGACGGCTTCATGCGTTGAATTGCTCCCGCACCGACGATGACGGGAACCCGGCCCGCCGCCTGCTCGACGACCACGTCCATGACGTGATGATGCTCGGCATGGTTCAGCGTTGCGCTCTCGCCGGTTGTTCCGCATGGAACCAATCCGTTGACGCCGTTGGAAATTTGAAAATCGACGAGTGCACGAAGCGCTCGTTCATCGACGGCGCCGTCTGCGTTATGCATCGGCGTGACAAGTGCGGTGGCGACTCCTTTGAATGAAAATTGTGATGACATAAGGAACCTTTCTTTGATGATAGAGTATTATTTATCGAACAAAAATTCTTCCATAGTGAAGACACCCGTTCGTCCTTGCAGCCATTCTGCAGCCAACACGGCTCCCAGTGCAAAGCCGCGCCGGTTATGTGCAGTGTGGGTGATTTGGATCGAATCGACGGGCGATTCAAAAGTGACGGAGTGCGTGCCTGCCACTTCGCCTACACGGCTGCTCGATACGAGCAATTCGCTGCGGCTGAATCTGCCGATTGTTGAGCGATGTCACGATTGCAGTCTTGCGTTTTACGTTGCGAAGAATCGTGTCGGCGAGTTTGAGGGCTGTACCGCTCGGTGCATCCTTTTTCAGCCGATGGTGAATTTCATGGATGGCAGTATCGTACTCCGGAAATCGGTCGATGAGTTTCGACGCCTCCGCTACGGCGTGGAACAAAATATTTGCCCCGACCGAAAAATTCGAGGCGTAGATGATCGTGCCTCCGCATTGGCGCATGAAGTCGAGCAGTGTTGGGAGCCGGTCATTCCAGCCCGTCGTGCCGACGACCAGCGGAATATGAAGCGGTCCAAGTGAACGGATATGGTGTTCTGTTGCGGCCGGCGCGCTGAAATCAATGGCACACTGAACTTTTTTGATCTCGTCAGGAATTTTACTGATATCTGGAAGCGGGTCTTCGATCATGTAACGAGCGGCGATGGTGTGCCCCCGTTCTGTAGCAGCCTGTTCGACGTCCTTTCCCATCCGTCCGTATCCGAGCAATGCGATCTTCATTCGTGAAACCTCTGCCTAAAAATGAAAAAAGTAGATGAGCGCTGGACTCTCTACTTTTCTGATCGATCGAATGAAACCATGTATCGCCTGCCGAAGCAGTTCGCCGAACGTAAACGCAGATCGTCGTTAGCGCTCCATCCCGTTCTTAGAACGGGATGACAGTTTGCAGGCTTTTCACTCTGCAACCCAAGTTGTTTGCAGAAACAATACGCACAACTTTCGGCGGCACGATGTACTTACCCTTTCGTTGAAGGTCGTCGAGTTGTTCCACTCTCGCTTCAGCTACTCATGCGTACCGCTCCTCTAAGACTCTTGTAATAAACACAATTATGGATTCGTTGTCAAGTGGGGACGGCGAAAATAAACTTTTTATCGACACGAACCTTTTCTGCTTGTAAGTGAAATGAAGCTTTCATATTTTCATCAAGCGCGTAGTCGCGGTACTCCTGCCGAAATATTCATCAAAAGATTATGACAGATATTCCCGGAAGAGATAATACGTGGGGACCTCGTCTATACAAGCTTTCTGCGTATGCGGCGCTTGTGTGTATTGCTCTGTTTATCTGTTTGGTTGCACTGCATTTCGAGTACACTCCGGACGATGTGTACATCTACCTTCAGTATGCAAAGAAGCTCGCACAGGGTAAAGGATTTTCGTTCAACGGTAGTACGCCGAGCTATGGGACAACTGGACCTCTGTGGGCGCTTTTCATTGCAGGAGGAGTGAAAATCGGCTTTACTCCGTACGCCGTGGCCAAATCCTCAGATTTCATATTTGCCTTCCTCTCAATAGCAGCGATACAGGTGCTCGCCACAGAGGTGCTGAAAAACAAAACGCATGCTTTTCTCGCCACGGCATTATTTTCGCTGGATGGATGGTTTATTCGGTGGTCAAGCTCAGGTATGGAGAGTTCCTTTGCCGTTTTGCTCTCAATTGTGGCCGTGTGGCTTATCCTTCGTAATTATTTGATTGTGTCCGCGTTTGCGTTTGGATGTTTAACATTGACGAGACCGGAAGGGGGAATCCTGTTCGCCATCATGTATTTAAAATTTCTTCTCGAACCATCAGGCAGTAAACGATCCATCGTTGATCGCCTCGTCCCCCTTCTTTGCTATGGGATCGTCGTTTTGTCCTGGCTGACTTTTTCCTATTTCCATTTTGGTCAGATTATTCCGAACACGTATTTTGGAAAATCAACCGGCCTTCCGAGTGTAAGAGAAATTTTCCCCTCCATATCAACGGTTGTTAAATTGTTGGCGGCGACCCAGTTTCCGCTTATTGTTGCATTTGCCGCAAGTTTCTTTTTCCCGCAACTCCCGTTCGGGATGGCACGGTAAGCATTTTCTTTGGATATGGGTTATTCTCCTGCCAGTCTTTTACGTCGTTGACAGCGTTGAAGTTGTCTCACGCTATCTTCTCATCATCCTTCCATTTCTCATTATCGGTGGTGTCAATGGAATTCAAGTTCTTTGCCGGTCGTTGCATCTTTCGCCGAAGAGGATTTTTTTCTTGACCTTCACGATAGTTATTCTAACGTTTGCTCAGAACGAAGTTCTCTATTGGGCAGTAGTGAAGCCTCACGTAGATTCCTTTGTTATAGGGATGAACAATTGCCTTAAACCGATGGGACGATGGCTGCGGGATAATACGGAGGAAAATGCTCTTGTTTTTGTTCCCGATGTAGGAGTTATCGGCTACTACTCAGACCGAATCATTTGCGACATAGGTCTCATCACGCCCGAAGTCGGGAAGGCGTTCCATGGTCTCGACTACGACAACGCGATGCTGCAAAAAAAATATGATTCTCTTATTCACCCGGATTATGTCATTGATCGTTCTCCCGTTCCGATGCGTCTTGCGTCTTCTTCGCTTTTACCGATCATGACAAACACGTTTCCGGGGTTGGGTATCACGATTAGTGATACGACGTACTACACTCTCTACAAGGTAATAAGATAAACTCTTCATCACGGTAAACGCGAGTAGTGTCTTCATTAGAACAAAGTCCAAGGGACTTTTTACGGATAGCTGAAAACATCGCGCAAAGACGCTAAGCCGCAAGGGAAACATATCCATTCTCTTTGCGGCTTAGCGACTTTGCGTGAGCAAGCTTCACACCTATCCTAAATTAAGACACTACCTAAACGCGGTTCACGTAGAATTCTTGACTCTCTCTTCCAATATGGCTATATTTAACGTGTTTTTTTTATGCAAACGCTCATTTTTTGGCAATTTTGGTCGATTTTGAAGGGAAATCCGCTGCAGAGCCGAACGAAGATGCCGCAATAGCAGGAGGGAACAGTGAAAATCAACATTTCGAATCTTTCACAGGGAACGCATGAATATGAATTGTCAAAAAAGGCTGTCGAGCTCGAGTTGCAAGAGAATTTTATCGGCGACGTTACCGTCCGTGCGACGCTTGAAAAATCGAGCCGCCAGATTCTTCTCCGAGCTCGTTTAACGTCGAATGCCTCATTTCAGTGCGATAGATGTTTGGATGAATTTAAAAAAGAAATTTCTCCTGCGTTCCAGTTGGTCTATGTCTGGGATGTTCAGGATCATTCCAAAGAGAGCGATGAAGACATCCGGATGCTAACGCCGGATATCAACATTATTGATATTTCCGACGCTGTCCGCGACAGCGCGCTTCTTGCGGTTCCGCTGAAATTACTCTGCAGGGAAGATTGTGCTGGATTGTGCCAGCGATGCGGAAAAAATTTGAATCACACTGCCGACGGCAGTTGTGATTGTGGTCCCCGCGAAGTCGATTCGCGCTGGAACAAACTTGCGGGGCTTGTTGAAGTTTCAATGTTAAAGAAAAAGAACTAATTTATTATAAGGAATCACTGCAATGCCAAACCCGAAACGTCGCCATTCAAAAACTCGCGGCCGAAAGCGTCGCACACACTATAAAGCTACAGTGCCGTCGTTAGCGGAATGCCCGAATTGCCGCGAGCCAAAACTTCTGCACCGGGCGTGTCCAAACTGCGGTTACTACAACGGCCGTTCGATTATCATCCCGAAAGAAGCGTAGCATATCGCGTTGCCGGTTGCTCGCAGACGATTGTCGTCGAAACATTCAGCCATAATGTTGGTGGAAATGCTTTGAGCCACGCAGAGGGAAAACTGCGGATTGCTATCGATGCGATGGGGGGAGATTTTGCGCCTCGCAATGAAGTGCAGGGCGCGGTCGAAGTGTTGCGCCAGACCGGCAACAGATTTGAAGTTGTCCTTGTCGGAAGAGAGGAAGCAATTAGGTCCGAGCTCGTGAAGACAAATACTGACGGCCTTTCACTTTCCGTTGTTCCGGCACATGACGTGATTGACATGAATGACTCGCCAGTCGTGGCGTTAAAGCAAAAGCCCGATTCGTCGCTGGTTGTCGGCGTGATGCTTCATAAGGAAAATAGGGCGGACGCATTCGTCAGTGCGGGGAATACCGGCGCAGTAACAGCGGCATCGACCCTGTTGCTTGGAAGAATTCGAGGGGTGAGCCGCCCGACGGTCGCAGCGATATTTCCGTCCGAAACCGGACCGACGCTGATTGTCGATGCGGGCGCGGTCACAGACTGCAAACCGCATTTCCTTTTTGAGTTTGGAGTGATGGGGAGCATTTATTCGGAATACGTTTTCATGAAGAAGAATCCTCGGGTTGGTTTGCTGAATGTCGGCGAAGAGGCATCAAAAGGAGATGAGCTGACGAAAGATGCGTACGCGAAATTCATGGCAGGAAGAAATAGAATCAATTTCATCGGTAATATCGAGGGGAGAGATATTCTGCAGGGCAAAGCCGACGTTGTTGTGTGCGATGGTTTTTTGGGCAACGTCCTCCTGAAATTTGCTGAAAGCGTCCCTTCGTTCCTGAAAGTTAAATTTAAGAACTATGCGGCGGAGGGGCCGGTCCAAAAGGTCCTGATGGGTTTGCTTAGAAATCCGCTGAAGAAGATTTTGAAAGACTTTGATTACCAGGAATTCGGCGGTGTTCCGCTGCTCGGAGTGAACGGCGTGACGATCATCGGCCACGGAAGCTCAACACCGAAAGCGATCAGGAATATGATCTTGCGGGCCGAAGAAATGGTAAACAAAAAAATCAATTTTCATATCGAACAATCATTACGCGACAACAGCTCCGAAGGATTGAATGGGTAAAACACGAGCACTGATTACGGCCGTCGGCCATTACGTTCCCGAGAAAATTCTCACGAACCACGAATTAGAAAAAATGGTCAACACCAACGACGAGTGGATCCGAACGAGAACCGGGATCCGCGAACGCCGAATTCTCACAAACGGCGGGTCATCGGATTTAGGAGCCGGTGCCATAAAAAATATGCTGGACCGGCGTGGGATGGACGCGTCGGAAATCGAAGTCATCATTGTGGCGACGGTAACTCCGGATATGTTTTTTCCCGCTACGGCATGCATCATCCAGGAAAAAATCGGTGCAAAAAAGGCGTGGGGCTTCGACTTGAATGCTGCCTGTTCCGGTTTTGTCTTTGCATTGACAATCGGTTCCCAACTTGTTGAGACGGGAGCGTACAAGAAGGTTGTTGTTGTTGGCGCGGATAAGATGAGCTCGATTACCGATTACACCGACCGGAACACCTGCATTCTTTTTGGTGATGCAGGGGCTGCGGTTCTTCTCGAGCCGACAACCGACGATTCTGTCGGTATCATCGACCATAAGCTTTACTGCGATGGTTCTGGCGAATTCGCGCTGCATATGTCTGCCGGAGGGAGTCTACATCCGTCGACGCATGAAACAGTCGAAAAAAAGATGCATTACATCTATCAGGACGGGAAAGCAGTGTTCAAGGTCGCGGTTATCGGAATGGCAGAAGTCTCTGCGGAAATTATGAAACGCAACAATCTCACCGGCAAGGATGTTGATTGGCTTGTTCCTCATCAGGCAAATCTTCGAATCATCGACGCATGTGCCGAGCGAATGGAATTGGATAAATCGAAGGTGATGATTAATATCGATCGCTACGGAAATACCACTGCTGCAACGATCCCGTTGTGTTTGTCTGAATGGTGGCAGGAAGGAAAAATCAAGAAAGGCCATAATCTTGTTCTTTCGAGTTTCGGGGCGGGTTACACGTGGGGTGCGGTGCTGGTGAAGTGGGGAATAGACGGACCGAAGGGAAATTAAAAATTAGGAATTGAGACTTCTGAAATATTCCTACGTAATGTCATTCTGAGGAGCGTAGCGACGAAGAATCTAGTTTTTCTTCTCAAATTGAATGAATAGATTCTTCTCCCGCCGGCTTGCGGCGGGATCAGAATGACATTTGAATACCATTTTTTCAGATGTCTCGAATTAGAAGATTCTGTGGTTGAAGGAAAATGACCAAGGTTGCATATATTTTTCCGGGTCAAGGGTCGCAGTATGTTGGGATGGGAAAGGATTTGTGCGCCGAATTTCCTGCCGCCCGAGAATTATTCCTGAAGGCTGATGCAGTCCTCGGTTTTTCGCTGTCGAAGATTTGTTTCGAAGGCCCGGAAGAGGAACTGAAACAAACTAAAAATACGCAGCCCGCCATTTTTCTTCAGAGTCTTGCGGTTTGGAACATTCTGAAACCTCAAAACGCTGCAATGGTAGCAGGGCACTCGCTTGGAGAGTATTCCGCACTCGTCGCTGCCGGAGCGCTCGCGTTTGAAGAGGGGTTGCGGCTCGTTCGTTTACGCGGAGAGTTGATGCAAAAAGCGGGGGAAGAAAACCCCGGCACGATGGCTGCGGTGGTCGGGCTCGACGCAAAAATTGTGGGAGAGGTTTGCTGCACGGCATGGACTGAGGGAATTGTGCAAGCGGCGAACTTTAATTCACCGGGGCAAATTGTGATTTCCGGCTCTGTTGCCGGTGTTCGCAAAGCGATGGAATTGGCAAAGCAACGGGGAGCAAAATTAGTGAAAGAACTCGTCGTCAGCGGTGCATTTCATTCGCCGTTGATGCAATCCGCAAAAGACGGATTAAAAGTTGCGTTGGATAAAACAGAATTTCGCGATGCAAAGATTCCGGTGTACACCAACGTCGCCGCGAAGCCGGTGCAGAAAGCCGATGATATCCGGGCTATGTTGTTTGAGCAGGTGACAAGCCCGGTGCGGTGGGAAGAAACAATAGTGAATATGTCGGGAGACGGCGCTTCAAGCTTTATCGAGATTGGCCCGGGAAAGGTTCTGCAGGGTCTGGTGAAAAGAATTGTGCCTGGAGCGTCGATTGCAGGATTCGATACTGCGGCGAATATCTCAGCGGCGGGAATTTAACCGGTTGAATTGACGGAGAAATGATGCGTGTTGGAAAATATGACATTGACCCGATTCTTTTCGAAAAAGGGTTTTCAAAAGGATGCGGACCGTTTGCGTGTGAATCGACCTGTTGTGAATCCGGAGTCTATGTCGACCTCAAAGAGAAAGAACTTATTCTTTCCCGAAAAGAGACTGTCAAAAAATACATGGATGAAACACAAACCACCGACGACACACGATGGTTTGATGGTGAAGTTTTAGACGACGGAGATTATCCTTCCGGCAAGACGATCGGAACGGAAGTGGTTAATCATAAGTGCGTCTTTCTCAATAAATCCGGAATGTGCAGCCTGCAGATTGCCGGAACGGAAGAAAAGCTTGGACGGTGGGCTTTGAAACCATTCTATTGCGTGGCGTTTCCCATCACCGTCGACGACGGCGTTGTTACCTTCGACGATTTCCTTCAGCAGGAGACAACGTGCTGTACATTCATCGACAACAGAGAAACGACCCTGGTGGAAGCGTGTAAAGAAGAATTGGAATTTGTTCTCGGGAAAGACGGCTATGAAAAATTGATGGTTCTGCAGAAAAAATTTGTGTCTCATCGGTTACCGTTATCACTGGAATAACATTTCATGTCCACTATGCAATTACAAAATAAAGTCGCACTAGTCACAGGGGGCACACGTGGCATCGGCAAAGCGATCGTTCTTGCTCTTGCGGAAGCCGGAGCCGACGTTGCGTTCACATACCGCAGCTCAAAAGAATCCGCCGATGTGATCGTCGCCGACCTGCGAGCTAAGGGGAGGCGTGCAGCCGGATACCAGTCGGATGCCGCCGATTTTACTCAGGCGAACGACATCGTGCAAAAGGTGATTCAGGAATTCGGAAGGATCGATATTCTCGTCAATAATGCCGGTATCACAAAAGACGGCTTGTTGATGCGAATGTCTGAAAATGATTGGGATGCGGTCATTGCCACGAATTTGAAAAGCGTGTTTAGCTTTACTAAAGCCGCATGCCGCCAAATGATGAGCCAGCAGGCGGGGAAGATCATAAACATCTCATCCGTTGTCGGCATTATCGGCAATGCAGGACAGGCAAATTATGTGGCGTCGAAGGCGGGCGTTATCGGTTTCACGAAATCTGTCGCAAAAGAGCTTGCTTCGCGCAATATTCAGGCAAATGTCGTCGCTCCAGGATTTGTCGAAACTGATATGACAGAGAAGTTGAATGAGAAACAAAAAGAAGCTATCTTAGCCATGATTCCGTTGAAGCGAATCGCAAAACCGGAAGAAGTTGCCGGCGTGGTTCGTTTTCTTGCATCATCCGACGCGGATTATATTACCGGTCAAGTGTTCTGTGTCGACGGCGGCATGGTGATGTAAATTGTAAATGTTTCAAAGCAACATAATCACTTAACAATAGGAGATACCCGTATGGCTGATGTATCCGCAAAAGTAAAAGAGATCATTGTCAATAAACTTGGCGTTGATGAAGCACAGATTACGCCGGAGGCTTCATTTACGAATGATCTTGGCGCTGATTCATTAGATACCGTCGAACTGGTCATGGAATTTGAAAAAGCATTCAATCTTCAAATCCCGGATGAAGATGCCGAAAAGATTGCGACGGTAGGAGACGCGGTAAAGTATTTATCGGCAAAAGTTTCGTAACACTGATGCGGGCAATGCTCGAAGAAATGAAAACGTAATGCCGGCGTAGGTCGGCATTATGCTTTCGCACTACGGATCTATAGGAAACAGAGGAAAAGGGTATGTCGTTTAACGGGAAAGCGCGTCGTGTTGTCGTAACCGGAATGGGTGCCGCGACGCCGATTGGCTTGACGGTCGCAGACTTCTGGAAGAATGCGCTTGCCGGTATGAGCGGCGCCGCCCCGATTACGTATTTTGACACAACGCAGTATGATACGAAATTTGCCGCAGAGTTGAAGGGGTTTGACCCGCTGAATTATATGGACCGGAAAATGGTCCAGCGTGTTGATCCGTTTACGCAGTATGCTTTTGCAGCGGCCGACGAAGCGGTGCAAGATTCGGCGATTGACTTCACAAAGGTATCTGGCGATCGGGCCGGCATTATTTTCGGCTCCGGCATCGGCGGCATGCTGACATTTATGCGTCAACATGAAACGCTTGTGGCAACAAAAGGCCCCCACCGCATCAGCCCGTTCTTTATCCCGATGATGATCCCGGATATTGCCGCCGGAAGAATTTCCATGAAGTACGGCCTGAAGGGACCGAATTACGCGACGACGTCGGCATGTGCAACAGCATCGCACGCTATCGGTGATGCATTCATCCTGATTCAACGCGGTGATGCTGACGTGATGCTCAGCGGCGGGTCTGAAGCCGCAATATGTCCGATGGGGATCGGCGGTTTCAACGCAATGAAGGCTCTCTCAAGACGCAACGATGCGCCGCAAAAAGCGAGCCGGCCGTTCGACAAAGAACGTGATGGATTCGTGATGGGCGAAGGAAGCGGCGTGGTGGTTCTTGAAGAACTTGGCCACGCGATCAAACGCGGAGCAAAAATTTATGCCGAAATCGCTGGTATCGGCTTCACTGCCGATGCGCACCATATTACCGACCCAGCTCCCGGCGGCGAGGGGGCGGTTCGTTCGATGAGGGCGGCCATCCGCGATGCGGGACTTTCGGCGAACGATGTTGACTACGTCAACGCGCACGGCACGTCAACACCGGCAAACGACCGGAACGAAACTGCAGCAATGAAAACGGTCTTCGGCGCGCACGCGCAGAAGCTCGCCGTGAACTCGACAAAGTCGATGGTCGGACATCTGCTCGGCGCGTCGGGAGCGGTTGGGTCAATTGCTACCGTGATGAGCATTGTTGAAAGCAAAATTCATCCCACCATCAACTATGAGAATCCCGACCCCGACTGCGATCTTTTCTATGTTCCGAATACTTCCATTGAAAAGGAAGTCAATGTTGCGTTATGCAACACGTTCGGGTTCGGCGGCCATAACGCCACCCTGCTCTTCAGAAAATATCAGGAGAATTAAGAGGACAAGTACCAGTGTGAGCAGTTTACGTCAATGGGTCCAAAATTTTTTCCGCACCGCACCAGCGTTTCCTGCGCACTCTCTTTCTGAACTCTATTCCAAGATTGACTTCAAACGCTTTGAGAACGTACTTCAGTATCGCATTCGAACGAAGAGCCTTTTCCTCCAAGCGGTTCTCCACAGGTCGTACCTGCAGTTCGCCGAAAATCCGGAAATTCATTCGAACGAGCGCCTCGAGTTTCTTGGCGATTCAATATTAAACATGGTCGTCGCAGAGCGGTTATACACGCTGTATCCTGATGCAGAAGAAGGCGACCTGACAATCATGAGGGCGCGGCTGGTGAATCGAAAAGCACTGGTTTGTTATGCAAAAAAAATTCATCTGCGCGACTTTCTTCTTCTCAGCAACAGCGCTTCTCAGACAGCAGAAAAAGGCGCCGATACGATTCTCGCAGACGCATACGAAGCCATCATAGGAGCTGTGTATCTCGACGGCGGATTGGATGAGGCAAAACGGTTTGTCGAACGGCAGTTGACCAGTGTACTGAAGGAAGGGACACTCCATGAAGGCGATGAAAATTACAAAAGCGCGCTGCTTGAATATGCCCAGGCAAACGGCAAGTCTCTTCCGCACTACACTATCATGAAGGAAGAAGGGCCGGACCACGACCGGACATTTACCGTTGAAGTGTCTATCGGCGAGGGGGTGTCGGGTGTAGGGATGGGAAAAAATAAGAAAGAAGCTGAACAAGCTGCTGCACAGCATGCGCTGTCTCTTTTGGGACAGCATCAATCCGAGGCAAAAGAACATTCAGCCTCCTAAGCAATCCATTTTCATTTTCCGACTCAATAATTAATAAAATGACCAATCCGATTTTTCAAGATGAGAAGTTCTTATCCCGCCATCTCGGTCCGGGCAGCGAAGAACTGAACACAATGCTTCACATAATCGGCGTCGATTCGCTCGACACGTTGATTGACGAGACAATTCCTGCCAGCATACGGATGAACACGCCGTTGAATCTGCCTCCCCCTATCAGCGAATACCGATTCCTTCAAGAGATGAGAAAAATCGGGGGGAAAAATACAGTCGTTACATCCATGCTTGGCCAGGGCTATTATCATTGTATAACACCGGCCGTCATTCAACGGAATATTTTTGAAAATCCCGGATGGTATACTCAGTATACTCCCTACCAGCCGGAAATATCTCAGGGGAGGCTGGAAGCTCTCCTCAATTACCAGACAATGGTGATGGATATGACAGGGATGCAGGTTGCCAACGCATCGCTGTTGGATGAAGGGACGGCTGCTGCCGAAGCAATGACGATGGTCTACAACATCGCTCATAAAAATCCGGACGGTTTGCCGCGGAACCGTTTTTTCGTCTCTGAAAAATGTTTTGTTCAAACTATTGACGTTATTAAAACGCGCGCGCAATTTATCGGTATCGACGTGGTCGTGGGCGACCACGAAAAGATAAATTTTGACAACTCCTATTTCGGCGCGATTGTGCAATATCCGGATGAACAGGGTGCCGTGGTGGATTATCGGGCATTCATCGCCGCGGTGCACGGCAGCGGAGCATTAGCTGTTGTTGCAGCCGACTTGCTGAGCCTGGCTCTCATGACGCCCCCCGGTGAATTCGGCGCAGACATTGTCGTGGGTTCAACGCAGCGGTTCGGAATTCCAATGGGGTACGGCGGACCGCACGCGGCTTTTTTTGCAACGAAAAATGAATTCATCCGGCACATGCCGGGGAGAATCATCGGCGTCTCCGTCGATGCGCAGAACAACAGGGCGTATCGCATGACGTTGCAAACGCGGGAACAACACATTCGCCGTGAGAAAGCGACGTCAAATATTTGTACAGCGCAAGCACTTCTTGCGATCATGGCGGGGATGTATGCCGTGTATCATGGTCCGCATGGGATCAGGAGGATCGCGTCACGCATTCATGCCCTTGCCGAAATTCTGAATTTGGAGCTGAAAGAACTCGGGTGTACACAATTAAACCGGGTATGGTTTGATACGCTGCTGATCGATGCAGGCGCGCACGCCGATGCGATTATTGATGCCGGGGTATCATCGGGGTACAATTTCCGGCGCATCGATGCGACGCATATAGGGATATCGCTGGATGAAACAACGCAGCTCGAAGATGTTTTTGCCGTGAAAGAAATTTTCGCCCACGCAGCCCATGCATCGCATTCGCATGGCGACCTTGGCGAGAAATATTCTTCACTATCAATCGAGTATCCTGAACCGTTTCGCCGCACGAGCGCGTATCTCCAGCACCCGATTTTTTCGATGCATCATTCGGAATCTGGAATGATGCGGTATATTAAAAGCCTGGAGAACAAAGACCTTTCATTAACACACTCAATGATCCCGCTCGGATCGTGCACGATGAAGCTCAATGCGGCAACGGAACTCATGCCCGTGAGCTGGCGGGAGTTTGCCGACATTCATCCATTTGCCCCTCCTAAACAGGCAGAAGGCTATCATCAAATTTTTAGAGAACTGGAGTCGGCATTGTGTCAAATTACGGGATTGGCGGCGGCTTCGCTTCAACCGAACTCAGGGGCGCAGGGAGAATTTACGGGCCTGCTCGTGATACGCGCGTACCATGCCGAGCGGGGGGAAGCTCACAGAAATGTTGCACTTATTCCTTCGTCAGCACACGGCACAAATCCAGCCAGCGCCGTGATGGCCGGATTAAAGGTCGTCGTCGTTACATGCGATGATACCGGGAACATCGATGTCGACGATCTGCGGTCCAAAGCAATACAGTACAAAAATAACCTCGCCGCCTTGATGGTGACCTACCCGTCGACTCACGGTGTGTTTGAGGAAAATGTGAAAGAGATTTGCAGCGTCATTCATGACAATGGCGGGCTGGTGTACATGGACGGTGCAAACTTGAATGCCCAGGTCGGTGTTACAAGTCCCGCGATCATCGGTGCCGATGTTTGTCACATCAACCTGCATAAAACTTTCAGCATCCCTCACGGCGGCGGCGGCCCGGGCATGGGGCCGATTTGCGTTGCCAAACATCTTGCACCGTACTTGCCGGGTCATCCGGTTGTCAAAACCGGCGGGGAGAAAGCCCTTCATGCAGTCGCCTCTGCCCCATGGTCCAGTGCGAGTATCCTTCTCATTTCGTACACGTACATTAGAATGCTCGGCAGTGAAGGAGTGAGAGAAGCAACGCGGTACGCGATTCTCAACGCCAATTACTTAAAAGCAAAGCTCGAGCCGCATTTTCATATTCTCTACCGGGGGAAGAACGGCAGAGTCGCACATGAATTTATTCTCAACATGAAAGAGTTCAAAGAGAAATGCGGCGTTGACGTGGAGGATATTTCAAAGCGATTGATGGATTACGGCTTCCATGCTCCAACAGTTTCATTCCCCGTTCACGATACGCTGATGATCGAGCCAACCGAGAGCGAGTCGCAGGCGGAGCTAGACAGGTTTGCGGATGCACTCATTTCAATTAAAAAAGAAATTGAGGAAATCGCCAACGGCATCGCTGACAGAACGAATAACGTTCTCAAGAACGCTCCGCACACCGCACTGGAGGCGACAAAAAATGATTGGGATCATTCGTACTCCAGGACGAATGCGGTCTACCCTCTTCCCGATGTGCGTCAGCACAAGTTTTGGCCCAGCGTTGGGCGAATTAACAATACCTACGGCGACAAAAACATCGTGTGCAGCTGTCCGCCTATCGAATCCTATGCAGAAGAGCAAGCTCAATGATAACCGACGATGCAGAGATTCGGTCAATATTGACTTCGTCGAAAACGATTGCCGTCGTCGGAGCGTCCCCCAAGCCGTGGCGCGACAGCGGCTCCATTGCGCTCTTCCTTGCCGGGAAAAAGTATACGGTGTATCCGGTGAACCCGAAGTACGAAGACGTGCTCGGGATGAAATGTTACGCAGACCTTAAAAGCATCCCAGTAAAAATTGATATCGTTGACATTTTCCGAAATGCAAATGAAGTTGAGCCCGTTGTAGATGAAGCTATTCTCGTCGGAGCACAATGCGTATGGATGCAGCTTCGAGTCATCAACGAACGTGCTGCGGCACGAGCAGAATCGGCAGGATTGAAAGTCATTATGGACCGCTGCATCGCAATCGAACATCGCGCCTTGATGCGCTGATTTTTTTGTCGTATGTTGAAAGTAGACTTGAGAATCAGCCTCGTTTTCAAGTCTACTTTTTTATTCCCCAAACTCGAATGAGATTTCCTGTTTTTCTCCTTATTGCGATTGCCGTATCTCCTTTCAGGATCATGGCGCAAGACTCGGCACAGGTAGTGCTTCCGGATTTTCCCGATTCCGCATTGCACGTCTCAAGCATTGTTATTGGGGGGAATGAACTAACGAAAGATTTCATTATTGAACGAGAAATGTCGCTGAAGGTCGGGTCGTTGCTTACACGGGAAGCTGTGGCATACGACATCAATCGTATTTACAGCCTTCAACTGTTCAATAAGGTCGAGATTCACGTCGTCCCGGATTCTACAACGGCAACCTTGATTGTTTTCGTCAGCGAGCGCTGGTATTTTTATCCGTTTCCTATCGCCGGTTTTAGGGATCATACATGGACGCACTTTTATTACGGGGCAGGCATCGTCCACACAAATTTCCGCGGACGGAATGAACTCGTGAATACTCAGTTCGCGCTCGGTTACGATCCCTATGTTTCGGTGCAATATGTCGACCCGGCGTTCGACCCTGAACATAATTTGTACTTTTCCACAAAAGCATCATACTCAATCCAAAAGAACCTGAGCCTCGTATCGCTCGCCTCTGGTCCGAATTTTGACGAAAAACTTATCGACGGACAAGTTTCGTTCGGGAAGAGATTTTCGCTGTATACTACAATAACAGCAACTGTTGAATATACCAATTTGGGTGTTTCCGACAATCGCGCAGGACGGACGTTGAATCCGGACGGTACGGACAATTTTTTTTCTTTGCATGCCGACTACGTTTACGATACACGCGACCTAAGCGAATATTCACGGATCGGAACGCTGGCAACCATCGACGTTTCGAAATACGGCGTTGACAATAAGTACGTCGACTATCAGCGTTATTCGATAGATTTTCGAAGATATATTCCAATCTATTTTAATTCGTCGTTTGTTTTTCGCGTCTTCGGAAGCGCAATGCAAGGCGGCGATGACCCGAATTACGGACATGTATTTTTCGGGTACGGCGACAGAATTCGCGGCAGATTTCAGACTATCGTCGAAGGGGACGACATTCTTGGGGCGAAAACAGAAGTTCGTATCCCAATTATCTCTCCCGCATATATCCGTCTCGAAGAAATTCCCATCGAGCAATTCAGGGATATTCGTTACGCGTTGTATTTTACGTTCTTTGGTGACGCGGGGACCGTATGGTACAGAAATCAGCCGATTCTGTTGAACGATTTCCTTTCAGGCTATGGCGTCGGGTTGAATCTTCTCCTTTCGTACAGTTTTGTAGGACGGATTGAATACGCGTTTGGTGGGCCGGGACTTCATAATGGACAATTGATTCTTGATCTCGGTGCCTCGCTGTAAAGATTTGACAACACGAATCATTTTCAGCTGACGAAGTTTCATATTTATGACAAGGAAGACTTATCGTGTCTAAGGATTTTTTCTACACAGACCCGGCAAAAATCGGGGAACGGTTTCTGACGATCGAAGACGATGAATCGAAGCACATTGTTCGTGTGCTGCGTAAGTCCGAAGGAGAGTTATTGTGGGTTGTCGACGGGGTCGACCGCGCGTACGAAGTCGTCATACGTTCCATCGGGCAGCACGCGATCGAGTGCGAAATACTTTCCGTCCATGAACGGCTCAACGAAGCAGAAATTGAAGTAACGCTCGCCGTTGCCGTACTCAAGAATCCCTCGCGGATGGAATGGCTGATAGAAAAGGGAACGGAGCTCGGGATTCGCCGGTTTATTCCCGTCTCCACGTCGCGCACCGTCGCGCATTCATCTAAAGAGAATCGCTGGAAAAAAATTGCATTGTCGGCGATGAAACAGTCGGGACGCAGCTATCTCCCGCAAATCTATCCGCTGACAGACATGGAATCTGTGATGCATCACGCGAGTGTGTTTGATCTAAAAATTATTCCCTATGAACAGACAGACGAAGTCCTCTTCATTGCGGAAGCTCTTCGGCACAGACAGAAGCCGACCTCCGCATTAATTGTTATCGGGCCCGAGGGAGGATTTACGGAGGATGAAATTCATTCAGCCGAGCGGGCGGGATTTATTCAGGTCTCGCTCGGGAAACGAAGGTTGCGCACGGAAACTGCCGCGCTTGTTGCCGCATCGTGGGTGATTGGAAATTACTAGACGTTATTTCAAAACACGAAGGTTCATCCTTCGATGCGCGATCCCGCTCTTCGAGCAGGATCGCTTGCCCAGGATGAACAATGGCTGTTCACCCTGAGCAATCCCGTTCCGCTTCAGCGGAACGGGAGCGCTGAAGGGCAAGAGGTAATGCATTTGTGAGGTATCTTAAAACGTAGTTCAATAAAAAAGAGCCAGCTGCGATTTGACGGCTGGCTCTTCTATTGTACGTCGAACAGATTTGTTACGCGGATTTACGCTCCTCAAAGAGATACATCGGCTCTTTCTTCTTTGCGATTGTATCTTTGGTGATGATGCATTTCGTAATATTCGGGCGCGAGGGGAGATAGTACATAATATCGACCATCGTCTCTTCAATAACAGCCCGTAGAGCCCGCGCCCCCGTTCCGCGCGCCATCGCCTTCTGGACAATCGACCTGAGTGCCCCTTCTTCGAATTCCAATTCCACTTCCTCATACTTGAAGAGCTTTTGAAATTGCTTCACCAACGCATTTTTCGGCTCGACGAGGATGTTCATCAATGCATCCTCCGAAAGCGAATGGAGCGTTGAGATCACGGGAAGCCTCCCGATGAACTCGGGAATGAGACCGTATTTCAACAAATCATCCGGCTCAACTTGCTTCAAGTACTCGTCGGTGTTGTAATCTTTTTTGCCTCGCAGGTCGGCGCCGAACCCCATCGGGTTCTGGCTGACGCGTTTTGCGATAATTTTGTCCAGCCCTTCGAACGCTCCGCCGCAGATAAAAAGAATATTCTTTGTGTTCACGTTTATTAGGCTTTGTTCAGGGTGCTTGCGTCCCCCTTTCGGCGGAACACCGGCAAGCGTCCCTTCCAGAATCTTCAACAGCGCTTGCTGCACACCCTCGCCGGAAACGTCGCGGGTAATCGATGCGCTGTCGCTTTTCCGCGAAATCTTATCGATCTCATCAATGTAGACGATTCCGCGCTCAGCCCTTTCTACGTTGTATTCCGCGTTTTGGAGGAGATACACAAGAATGGTCTCGACGTCGTCGCCGACGTATCCCGCCTCAGTGAGCGTTGTTGCATCGGCGATCGCGAACGGAACGTCTAAAATCCTTGCAAGTGTTTGAGCAAGAAGGGTTTTTCCAGTTCCGGTTGGGCCGATGAGGAGAATGTTGCTCTTTTCTATTTCGACGTCATCGAGCGCCTGAAGATGATCTTTTGAATCGATGCGTTTGTAGTGGTTGTACACGGCGACCGACAGCGTTTTCTTCGCCTGGTCCTGTCCGATCACATACTGGTCGAGTGCTTCTTTCAGCTGCTCCGGTGTGAGACCGGCTTTCCCCTTTCCCTTCTTTTTCGGGAAAGCGGCCATATTGTTCCGGATAATGTCTACCGAGCTCGAAACGCAATGGTCGCAGATGTAAACATCCGGCCCGGCAATGATGCTGGAGACTTCTTCGGGACCGCGCCCGCAGAACGAGCAGCGGATTTTGTCGTCGCCTTTTTGTTTTTGACTCATTGAAGTATTCGGAGATTGACGATTGTGGATTATTTTTCTTTCTTCGGTTCCGCCGTCCGTTTCGACAGCACCGCGTCGATAATGCCGTACGCTTTCGCCTCCTCGGCAGAGAGATATTTATCCCTGTCGGTGTCGCGCTTGACGTCGTCGATGGACTTTCCAGAGTGATGAGCGATGATCTCGTTCAGCCTCGTTTTTGTATTAAGAATTTCGTCTACCTGGATGCTGATATCCGATGCCGTTCCCTGCACGCCGCCCCACGGCTGGTGAATCATGATGCGCGAGTTGGGGAGCGCTTTGCGCTTTCCTTTCGTGCCTGCGAGAAGGAGCACAGCCCCCATGCTCGCAGCCATGCCGACGCACATCGTCGACACATCGGGACGAATGTATTGCATCGTGTCGTAAATTGCAAGGCCGGCGGTGACGCTTCCCCCCGGGCTGTTGATGTACAGATGAACATCTTTTTCCGGGTCCTCGGCCTCCAAAAAAATCATCTGGGCAACGATCAGGCTCGCCACCACGTCATCGATTGCCGTGCCGACGAAGATGATCCGCTCTTTAAGCAGACGGGAAAAAATATCGAAGGCACGTTCGCCGCGGCTTGTCTGTTCGACAACCATCGGAACAAGCTGATTGTAAAGGTCGTAAGGTTTGTTGGAATGGAACATTTTACGAAAATCCTTTCTGCGTTAATAGTGCAAACAATTATGACAAAAGCTTACTTGCGTCGTCGGTGATTGTTTCTTTGACGGCTGAATTTTGCTTCAGGAATGCGATCAACTTATCGTTCAATATTTTTTCGCCGGCAGTTTCCGAGGACTTGTAAAAATTGATCAGGCGCTCTTTGTCGATATTCAGCTTCTTCGATTCTTCTTCGGCAAGTACTTCAACATCGGCGTCAACAAGCTGGATATTCTCCTTCGCGAGAATTTGTTCCCGGATCAATGCCCATTTCGCCTGCCAGACCGCCGTCGGGCGTGCTGCCTCGCGGTATTTTTGCTCTTCGAATCCTCTTGGAAGCTGCTTGTTCTTTTGCTGGTTTTTCAATTCTTCGATGTACGAATCGGTGAAAGTCTTCACCAGAGCTTCCGGCACTGCAAAGTCATGGCGGCGCACGATCTCGTTGGTGATGTCATCGACCAAACGTTTTTCAGTCCGGTCATTCCAGTATCGCTCGATATCCGCCGTGAGTTCTTTTCGAAAATCATCGGTGTTTGAATATTTTTCTTTCGTGATCTTTTTGACAAGCTCATCGTTGAATTCAGGATGGATCACCTTCTCGATTTTCTTGACAGTCAATTGCATGTGAACTTTGTGCGCATGGTCTTCATGCTTATGCTCAAAGCTTACCTTGTACACTCCGCCTGTTTCTGCCGTTTTCAGGGCGTCTTTAATTTCCTGTTCGGTTGACGGTTCGTTAATGTAAATCCGCATTCCTTCGCGTTTCTGTCCGATGAGGGGAGATCCGGATTCATCCGTGTCCTGAATATCCACGGTCACGACGTACTCGACGCCATCGACCTTTTTAGCTTCTTCGAACGTTGCGTTGATGTGCTGCAACCGTCGAACTTCGGAAGCAATTTCCTCTTCCTTCACCGGATGGACGTATTTTTCAACGGGAATGCCTTTATACTCCTTTAAAGTAATAGACGGTTTGACCTCGTATTTTATTGTAAACGAAAAAGGTTCGCCCCGTTTATATTTCATATCGACCATGGTGGGAGTGCCGATCGGCTGGATCTTTTTCTCTTCGATGGTTTTTTTAAAGGATTCGTTGGCAATGTCGTCGAGTGCGTCGGCTTCGACGCTTTCGCCGTAATATTTCTTGATGAGAGCGATAGGCACTTTTCCTTTACGGAATCCTTTGATCTCAATGGAAGGCGCAGCTTTCTTATATGCGGCTTCGAAATGAGGCACAAGCTCTTCCGGTGAAAGGCTGATCGCAATTTCCTGGTCGCATTCTGTTACTGTTTTGAACGATACTTCCAATTATACACTCCTTTGTTGTTGGGGAAAGAAGGTCTCGCATTAAAGACACGAAACTTTCTTTTCTAAACTTTCTTTTCTAAACTTTCTGCAGTAATTTTGCATTAAAATACGAAACATTGCCGCGAAAATCAATAAACGTTTGGCAGGTGTCCGACATCGAGTTGATTTCCGCAACTCAATTGGTAGGAATCTAACGCTAAACTTTTGCCAACTGGTAACTGCCATGGCATTACTATTAAAAGGAGGTGCTACAACCATCGGTAGTGTCTCAATTTCCTAGTGTCACTTTCTTTCCGAGAAAGAAAGCGACCAAATGCCGCTTTACGGCATCCCGCCTTTTTTATGTTTTGAAGCGGGAGAAATCTCTCGAAATCGTAACGCGCGGATTCAATCACAGCCGCACATCCCTTCAATTTCGGTGCGGCAATAGTGTAGAGATCCGAAGAACTTGAAGATGGCCACCGAAATTGAAATCCTTCGATTGAATCCTTTCCCCCTCGCACCCGATGATTTCGATTTGCCTGAACCCTTGCGGTTGAAACATGCTCGGAATCGGCAGTGTTGTGCGGAGGAAGCGATGCGTGCGTTAAGAAAACGGCTAACTCACAAAGTGGCATGGGTAAGCCGTTTTCTTTGGCATGTGTGGTGGAAAGCATCGCGCGGGTTCCGATTCCGAGAAGCTCTCTTTGCTTCTTTCTCTGGCTCAGAGAAAGAAGAGCTTGGATAAGCCAGCTTAAACTGACAGACTACTCAACCGACTTATGTTTTTCAGAAAATGTTTGTACATTAGACGTAGAGGGGTTTGTTTCCGTACCTTCGAACGTCCAAAGAATGTTCGCGCATGTCAATTGAGGACGACGCCAGACAGCACGACAAGAAACTTTTTATTCACTCACGATTCTATCGACTATGGCAACACCAGCGTTGAAGCCGGAGATACGCACGTACACTCAGGATCTCTACAACTCGTACGAAACTGTACAAAATAAAAGAAGTAGCATCCAGGCGGCTAAAACACAGCGCGATGATGAACATCCTGGTATCGCTGCAAGCGTCGA
This sequence comes from uncultured Bacteroidota bacterium, assembly GCA_963843065.1. Taxonomy (GTDB): domain Bacteria; phylum Bacteroidota; class Ignavibacteria; order UBA10030; family UBA8401; genus JAGVPT01. The sequence continues at coordinate 5,811 of CAWJKX010000034.1, read as the reverse complement.
TGAAAAGCATTTTCAGCATCGAGCAAATCGGCGTTTCTTCCGAGGGGCGTTCAATCAATGTGCTGACAATAGGTTCGGGAAAAAAGAAAATTTTCATGTGGTCGCAGATGCACGGCGATGAGCCGACGGCGACGATGGGGGTGCTCGACATGCTGTCGTACATCGGCAAGAATCAAACTGCGATGGAGGTCAAAACAATTCTTTCAGAGACCACGCTCCTCATTATTCCGATGCTGAACCCGGACGGCGCAGAACGATTTCAGCGGCGGAGCGTTCACGGGATCGATATCAACCGCGACGCATTGCAGCTTCAAACGAACGAAGCCAGGATATTGAAACAAACACGCGACAAAAATTCGCCGGAGTTTGGTTTCAACCTTCACGATCAGGAACCCCGCTATACCGTCGGGTCAACCGGGAAGGTCGCGACCATTGCGCTTCTCGCGCCCGCCTACGATTATGCAAAGAGCGAAAATGCAGTTCGCCTTCGGGCAAAGAAAGTTGCGGCAGCGCTCGTCGATATTTTTACACCCTTCATCGATGGTCATGTATCCCGCTACGACGACTCATTCGAACCCCGCGCCTTCGGCGATAACATTCAAAAATGGGGAACCAGCACAGTGTTGATTGAATCAGGAGGATCAAAAGACGACCCCGAAAAAATGTCGATCCGGAAATTGAACTGTGTCGCGCTGCTCGGAATCTGTTATTCCATCGCGGCCGGAGATTACGAACACGCCGATGTCTCCCGCTACGAACAGCTCCCTCAGAATACAAAGAACCTTTACGATATTATTATTAGCGGCCTCACCCTGACTTTTGCAAACGGCGTTTCTCCCGTTGTTGTTGACGTTGGGATTAATACAGAAGAATCGGTTGACGCAAAGGGTGTTGTCCAACAGAAGGAGAAGATTGTCGATATCGGCGATCTCAGCATGACCACATCGTTCCAAACGATCAACGCAAGAGGAAAATCGGCCGATGGCCGCGAGATTACGATAGAACGCTTTGTGGACATGAAGAAGCTGGTTTCTGAATTGAAGAGTTTTTGATTGAAGATTTCTTTGCAGGGCAAAATACTGGGCTGACCAAATCTGTCGAAAAGTATCCCGTTCAGGATGTCATTCGAGGCAAGTGTACAGAAAGGGTTTTCCAGATTTCGTTCTGAACGACGTCGATGGGCAGCGAGCCGTCGATGAGCCGGACCCGTTTCGGTTCTTCTTTTGCGAGTTCGAGATATCCCTGTCGGACCTTCTCATAGAATTCTTGCCCCCCGCTTTCCATCCTGTCGATTGCGATCTCCGCTCTTATGCCGACGGTCGATTATTTCATCGATTGGGACGTCAATGAGAAAAGTCATTTCCGGAAGCAATCCGAATGTTGCCACCGCATTAATCGTTTTCACGGCACCGAGCCTCAACCCTCTTCCGAATCCTTGGTACGCGGTGGTTGAATCCACGTAGCGGTCGCAGATGACAATTTTTGAATCGAGCAATGCCGGTTTAATGACCTCGCCGACAAGTTGAGCTCGTGCTGCCGAGAAAAGGAACAATTCGGTAATTTGGCTCATGCCAAGATTCTTTTTGTCCAGAAGAATTTCACGGATGCGTTCGGAAATTTCCGTGCCCCCCGGTTCCCTGAAAAACTCAACGACATAATTTTGACTCCGCAATTTTTCCGCAAGCAGCGTCGCTTGCGTGGTTTTTCCGGAGCCGTCTAATCCTTCGAAGGAGATGAACATTCTGCATTATCCTGTGTTCGTTGAATCATGGTACTTAATTTGCGTTGATTTTGCAAGGAAGAAAGGCTGATTATCCTTCATTTAAGCGTTGACACTGCAGCTCATATTTATTATACTTGACCCGGCAGATGCAATCCCTAAAATACTAATTAACTCATTTTTGTTTCCCTGCGAAAAGGAGCCAATTATGGATGAAGTCAATACAACACCGCCAGTCTCAGAAGAAGGCTCAGAAATGTCCTTCTCCGATAAGATGATGAATGTTTTTTCTGCGCCGGGCGAATTGTTTGAGTATGTTGCAAAAAGCGAGAAGCAAACTTCCAACTGGTCGGTGCCGCTTATTCTCACAATGATTGTGAGCGTCATTTTTGTACTCGCGGCATTCTCTCAGGCACCGATTCAGGACCAAATGCGCGACCAAACGGAAAAAACGATTCAGAAAAAAGTGACTGAAGGCAAGATGACGCAAGAACAGGCAGACATGGCTTTGACAAAAAACCCTGCACAGCCTGGTTCGCCGCTGTTCATGATCTTCGGTTCAATAGGCGCGGTGATCGTGACGGCAGTTATTCTGTTTGGATTTGCTCTTGCATTTTGGCTCATGGGAAAATGGGTATTTAAGGCAACTGCGACTTACGGCAAAGTTATCGAAGTCGTAGGGCTATCGATGTATATATCCGTGCTTGGATCGATTGTCACATTGCTCCTGGTTATCGCAATGGGTTCGCTCTACGCGACGCCCAGCCTTGCCCTCCTGGTCTCTCAATATGATCCGGCAAATACTCTTCACAAGTTGCTCAGTTCTATCGGCGTATTCACTTTTTGGTATCTTATTGTGATCTCGATCGGATTGGGGAAGGTATTTTCCGTTTCAACAGGAAAGGCACTTGCGGGAGTAGGTGTATTGTGGGTGTTGTTTACGGCTGCATCCGTGTATTTCAGTTTTGGCGCATAGCGGGTTACATAATTCCCTGTGGGTCGACGTCAACGATGATTTGTACACCGCGCCGGACGTCAGCCGAGGAGGAAATTTCCTGTGCGACCCGAGCGACTGCATTCCGAACGGATGCCGAATTCGGGTCGCTTGTTTTCAGAGCTTTGATGATGACCTGCCACCGGTAATTGTTTTTGATCTTTGAAATTACCGCCGCTGCCGGTCCCAAAATAATTGATTGTGGAGAAAGGCGCTTCAACCGCTCGGCAAATTTTTCCGCAACATGGTGCACATTTTTTTCATCGGCGCCTTTACATTCAATCAACACCAGACGCGCGAACGGAGGGTACACTGCCGATTGCCTGTACCGCGACTCCTCCTCATAGAACCCCCGATAATTGTGGTCGATGACATATTTCAGACTGTAGTGGTCGGTCTGGTAACTTTGGATGACAACTTCTCCTTTCAATGAGCTTCGTCCGGCTCTGCCGGCAACCTGCGTCAATAATTGGAACGTCCGTTCTGCAGAACGAAAATCGGGGAGCAGCATTTGTGTGTCGGCGGAAATAACTCCGACAAGCGACACGCGCGGAAAGTCCAGTCCCTTCGCAACCATCTGAGTCCCAAGCAAAATATCTGCCTCGCCTCGTCCAAACTGTTGGAGAAGCTTGTCGTGCGACCCCTTCCGCGTTGTCGTATCCAAGTCCATTCGTAATACTTTTGCCTCGGGAAACAACTCTCCCAGGTCTTGTTCGACTCGCTGCGTTCCGAAGCCCTGGAGTTTCAGTTGAGTCCCTTTGCACTGTGTGCACATGCTCGGCACCGGCTTCACGGAACCGCAGTAGTGGCAGCGTAGATGTTTTTTGACGAGATGGTACGTAAGCGTGACGTCGCATTGTTCACATCGTTCGACGTGCCCGCATTCGAGGCACTCGATAAATGGAGCGAACCCCCGCCGATTCTGAAGAAGGATGATTCCCTCGCCTTTGCGCAGCCTGTCGCGGATTTTTTCTTCAAGCAGGAAGGAGATGGAATGGAATCCTTTTTCAAAAGCTTTCTTCCCGATTTTTGCCGCCTCTTCTTTCATTGCTGCGTAGCGGCGCTTATGGTCATCTCCCATGTTAACAAGGCTGATCGAAGGGAGCACGGCGTCGTCGATTCGCTCTGGTAATTCCAGCAGTGTATATTTTTCCGTTTGTGCATTGTAAAAAGATTCGATCGACGGTGTTGCGGAGCCGAGAACGACGACGGCATTGTTGTTATTCCCGCGTATAATGGCCACATCGCGTGCATTGTAACGGGGAGAAGCGTCGAATTGTTTGTACGATGCTTCATGTTCTTCATCGACGACAATGAGGCCGATGTTCTCGAGCGGTGCGAATACGGCCGACCTCGGGCCGATCACAATCTTATATTTGCCGCTTTTGCAGAACCTCCAGGCATCGTAACGCTCGCCGTCCGACATCCGGCTGTGCATAACGGCAACGGAGTTTCCGAAATGCAATCGGAATCGCCGCACAATTTGCGGCGTCAACGAGATTTCCGGGACAAGTACGATGGCCGTTTTTCCCTTTGCCAGCGCTTCGCGTATCGCCTCGATATACACTTGCGTCTTCCCGCTTCCGGTAATTCCGTACAGCAAAAGAGTTTTCGAAATACCCGATTTGATTGAAGTGCCGATTTCTTCAAGTGCGTGTACTTGGTGGCGGGTTAATTGCAATTGGGACACGGGTGAGGTACCCTCTTCCGGTGAAAAATCTACCGACCGTTCAACTTCCTGTTGAACGACCTTCACAATGTTTTTCTTTATGAATCCCTTCAGCGAGGAGAGCGTGGCGCCGGTTTCTTTGAGAAGTGAACGGAGCGGATACGGTTCGTTCGACAGCTGCGCGATTCGGGCGAGGAGCTTTTGTTGTAATTTCCCTTGCGGTGCAAAATTATCCGGAATGTCATTCTTGATAAGAAAATTTTCGAGTTTGGGCTTTGTCTTTGCTGCCGACAAATGATCGCTGATGTCTATGATACCGGCTTCGGCGAGTCCCGACAGGATAGCATAGATGCTTTTAATCTTAGTTCTTTTCTGGATCTGAGCGATGGAAAGACGTGTTTCAGTCGCTAATGTGTTGATGACCTTGGTACGCTGCGGTGCCGTGATTCCGAAACGGGCGAGTTTATCAGGAGTGATCGGCCGTTTCAGCGAGATCAATTTTTTGTTTTCGATTGAAATTCCCTGGGGAAGAAACGCTTTCAATACCTCGCCCAGCGGCGCGGCATAGTATTCGGCGATCCAATTGCCGAGCTTCAGCAGTTCTTGAGAAAGAGCCGGAGCCGCATCGAGCACATCATGAATCGGTCGAAGTGTTGTGATAGATGTTGCAGAGGGAAATCCGACAACGACGCCGGAAATTTGCTTCTTTCCAAATGGCACGAGAACACGGCTTCCGGTGCTGACGCGCTGAATAAGTTCGGGAGGGACAGTGTACGTGAATGATTGATGAAGCGGGAGGGGAAGCGCAACGTCGACAAGAGTTTGTTTCATGGCAAGAGAATGGCGGGCACGGTGAACGCTTTACGAAATGTCTGCCTCAACTTGTTTATAGACGTCGATCAGCGGAATATTTTTCTCTAGGGCGATACGTTTGCACTCTTCAAATTCCGGTGCAAGCCGGTCGGCGCCGTCGACTGTAATGACCTTCACTTTCATCTCGCCAAAAAGAGTCTTCACAATTTTGAATGAACGCTTCAGCTTGCGGCGTTCCACGGGTTGAATGCGGACGCCGAGAGTGCTCGTTTCCGCAAAGACCACGTTTAGCACTGCATCAAGTTTTCCCCTGTTCACGAGCGCTGAAAGAAGAATTCCCGGTCTTCCTTTCTTCATGATGACCGGTATCATAAATGCGTCATGAGCCCCGACCGAAAGGAGACGTTCGAGAACGAAAGGGAAAACTTCCGGGTTCATGTTGTCGATATTTGTCTCAACCGTAACAAGTTCGTCGTGGTCGTGTCCCTCCACGAGATCACCGATGAAGATGCGAAGTAAATTTGGCAATTGCGGGATGTCCTGTTACCGGTCCCGTATCCGATGGATTTTACGTTCAGTTGCTCCATTGATAGCATGCCCGACGAGAGTGCTTTA
>CAWJKX010000033.1:0-8605 GCA_963843065.1 uncultured Bacteroidota bacterium | reverse complement strand
GCGGATTTCTGTTGAAGCACATCGTTGAAATCAAACTGAAATTGCTGCTCCATCGGGAATCGCGCGGTCGAGTCCATCGCGGTCGCAAAAAGAAGGCCGGGCGGCATCGTATCGCGGACTGATGCACGGCTGAATTGTTTTGACGAAGCCAGCGGGTTGATAACATGGCCGGCGAGATCTTTTACGCCAGTAACAAAAACCTTGAAGAGAGTGTCTTCATCATGCTGGGGCTCTGTGATGAGCATGACATGCGCAGGGTTCTCAAAGTGAGGGAAGAAATCGACAATACGAAGGTTTCGGGTTCGACCCGTGTCGGAAATTGAAAAATCCCCCGTTGCGAGAGTAGTCAAATCAATACTTTCGCTGAATTCAATTTCGACATGGCTGTTGTCCATCGAAACTGCCGAGATGAGCCGCGGCGCGGTCGTATCCTCCACGGAAAGCTGAAAATTCAGTTCACTCCGTAATGAATCCACTTCATCCAGCCTGATATCGCTCGGTGCAGTACTCATTGCGTCAGTCTCAGGGGCGTACGCCAAATTGCGAAGCTCATCTCGTACCGCGAGCACTCTGTAATTGCCGAACGCCAGGTGCGTTAAAGAGTAATCGCCAGTGTTGCCCGTTTGTGTAATATAGTCGGGTTTTTGCGTTGTGGGGTTCAGCGTATCCGGCTTGAGACCGTCCAGTTGGTATGCAAAAATCATCACGCCGACGGGCTTTTCATCATAAATTCGTCCGTGGATTTCACCGCGGTCAATCTGGGCACCGGTAGTGAAAGCAAACGAATAAGCGTGCGCCATTCGGTTTCGGTTGTTGACGTCGACAACATCCGTGCCTACTGTCACCACGTAGGTGGTGTTCTTCCGCAGCGTGTCCCGGAAATTTAATTCGACCTCTCTACCGCTCCAGTCATATTCGATCTTTTTTATGTACGGCGAGATAAATATGGATTCTTCAACCGAACGCCGTTCAACGTACTTGCTAAATTCCAATGCAATGCGGGAAGAAGAATACCCAGTTGTGTTAGGGGGTGGGTAGACGTGGACGATCTCGGGCGGGGTGGTGTCGACGGGCCCTCCTCCCGGAGGACGCTCTCCAGCACAGCCAGCCAAGATCAATAGAAAAGCGGCGACGCCAAATCCGAAGATGCTCGAGCGTGCAGCTGCAATAATTTCATCTGTCATGATCGGTTCTGTAATCGCCATTTGAATGTTTCATCATAATAAAAATATTTTACCTTAGAAGAAAGATGAAAAGAGGCGGGCTGGCTGCTTAAGTAAGTAAGATTTTTGATAGACTGTCGGACGCCTTCTTGATTTACCTTACCAAAGATTTTAACACATCCCGATTTCCCAGATCAGGTGTCTGACAGAAACGACTGAAGGGAAACTGCACCTCTGCCACTTGCCTTTGGAAAGGGGTTTTCTTACATTTCTCATTACAAATCCTGCCACATACAACAACGTGAGAAGTGATATCGTACGTTTGTTTACTGCTGTATGATTGCAACTCTTCGCCAATTCGTTCACGATATTTGTGAGACAAGTATGAACATTCGGACCCCACTGCGACGAAACAGCGGCAGACTGTTTGTGGCGCTCAATATGCTCCTTCTTGTATATAGCGCAGCCTATACTCAGAATTCTACATACGCATTTCTTCTCAGCGATGTCGGTGCTCGATCCGCCGGGATGGCGGGCAGTTTTGTTTCGATGAGGAATGACGTCAACACGATATTTTACAACCCGGCCGGAATTGCCACCGTTACCCAGCCGGAAGCGTCTTTCGGGTACCTTAAAAACCTGCTCGATATCAATTCCGGATATGTTTCGTACGCACAAAACCTTTCGGACATCGGAAAGATCGGGTTCGGTATCAATTACGTCAACTACGGAACATTCGACGAGACCGACGAACTTGCAAACAAAATAGGAACGTTCACCGCCGGAGACCTTGATATGTCGGTCGGGTTCGCAACCGAGCTCCAAGAGAATCTGTATTACGGCGTTGTCGCCAAGTTTATTTATTCCTCCATCGCCGATGCCGCATCGTCGGCAATCGCAGCTGATTTCGGAATACTCTACGTCATTCCGGGGGCAAACCCGGTGTCGATTGGGGCAAGCATTCGGAATATGGGGACACAGCTTAATCCGTACTTGACAACCCGCGAGAGCCTCCCACTCGATATGAGCGTCGGTGCAACGATAAAGCCCGAGCATCTCCCCCTTTTGCTGAACCTTGATTTTCACCAACTCAACGAAACGCAGAATAATTTCGTTTCTCACTTCGAAATGTATTCTATCGGCGGAGAATTAACGTTGAGCAAGGAACTCCGCTTTCGCTTTGGATACGACAACGAACGGCGAACGGATTTATCGTTGGGGACCAATTCGGGGCTTGCTGGATTTTCGTTCGGCGGCGGAATTGCGCTTCAAACTCTTCGCTTCGACTATGCCTTCACATCGTTGGGAAAAATTGGAAGCTTGAACAGCATTACCGTTGAAATGAACCTGTGAGGAATGGAAAAGCAGAAGTCATCAATCGAGACTTTAGATGAAGCTTCACGGCCGATCATCTGCAATCTGAGTAAGAATCCGCGCAATCTGAGAAATCATCCTCCAACTACTCGTTGCCACAATTACGGAGCTCACGTAAAAGAGAATCATTCCGACAAACACCACTATCGGCGCGATCCGATTCTTCGAGCGGTTGATTTCTGGAATCAGGTCGCTCGCGCCGACGTACATGCCTGCACCGGCTGAAAATGCGAACGCATAGCCGACTACCTGGCTGCTGATATCTCTCAAGAAAAACATTGCCACAATACCGAGCATCGTTCCAGCCCCCGCCCCGGCAGAAGCCCAAAAGGCACTTCTCCGCGGATGGTCGGCAGCGAGCATAACGGAGGCAATCGTCAATCCTTCCGGAAACTTGTGCAGCAATATTGCAAAAAAGATCATCAGTCCCAGCGGAAAATTGTACTGCATGCCGGCGGAAATCGAAACGCCGTCAAAGAAAGCATGAATAAACAATCCCCAGAAAGCAGAGTAACTCGCAACTTTTGACACCATCACCTCGGCATGCACTTCTTCACCAAAATGCAAATGGCCTACAATGGTGTGTTCTGCAAAATGCATGACACTAAATCCTGTCAAGATGAGAAGCGGAGCCGTGGACCCGATTCCAATGATGCTTTCGGGAATAAGGTCCAGCAAAACGAGCGCCAGTATAAAACCCGCTCCGAGCGCCAACAAGTATTCCTGTATTTTTTGCGGCCACTCCTTTTGCATGAGGACGACACTCCCCCCGAGAATTTCCGCGCTCGCGGCAACAAGGCCAAACAGGATGATGGTAAAGGGGATATTCATTTTGCCGTGTACCGAACCTTAAGATACTGTTCTGCTTGATCGTACGAGTTCTCGAATTTCTTCATCGCCAATACTTTGTTGTACTGCTGCACTGCAAGATCCCTTTTCATCTGGATGTCGTAAATGAACCCGATTCGCAGGTTCGCCATCACCATAAACCCGGATTCCCCGGTTTTGTCGAGCGACTTGCTGAGTTCATCACACTGAAAAAAATTCTGCAGTGATTCTTCGTATTTGCCGCTGTTCATCGCGTAGACGCCAAGATAGTACAGCGCTTCGCGCTTTGACAAATCGGTGTACCCCGCCATCCCTCCCCCCGAACCATCGCAACGGGAAAGAATTTCCCGAAACACCGTATGTGCATTTTCCCACTTGCCGAGGCTTATGTAACACCTGCCGACATAGCGATGAAAGACAACATTTTTCGGATACCGGTCAAGAAGCTTCAACGCTATTTCGAGCGCCTTCTCATACTGCCGCTCGTGAGTGTAATTCAATTGAAGAAGAAAATAATCGGCCTCGACAGCGGCATACTTCGCCTTTGCGGCGGCGACCGTAAGCTGTTCAATTCCTTTTTTCTTGTCGCCGCTTGGGAAAAAAAGCATGAGGGGCTTCACGATCGGATATTGCTCCGGAATCGCTTCGGCGTAGTAATTGTAGATCCCCATGCCAAGAAGGATGTCATCATTGTCCGGTGCTATGCTGTAGGCATGGCGCACGATCGGCAGCGCAAGCCTGCCATCGTTTGCCGCCTTTATCCAGCTCCCCCGATTAGCACGCAGCCGTCCACGAAAACCGAGCGATCCCCCTTTGAAAAACAGCGCCGCGACATCATCGGGGTTTTTGTCAAGGATGCTGTCGCATTTGTCGATCACGACATCGAGCTTCTCTAAAAATCCTTCGTCGAGCGACTCATTGTCAAAGTCTAAAGAAATTTTCCACCAATCGACCATGGCAAGAAAAAAGTATCCGGCGGGATGTTCCGGATGAGTCATGATGATATAGTGAAATTCTGCTTCTGCTTGATCGAACTCAAGATTGTAGACGTGGTCGATCCCCTGTTTTGTATGAAGGTCAAAATCCGGGTCTGTAAGCCATTGCGAGGAACTGACCGGCGGCACAACGAAGGAAAGCGAGAGGGGCAAGGCGATGTATTTCAACAGCAAGGAAACAGTCTGCCTTTTCAGAGGCTGATGTATGGGATGTTCGGTCAAAGCGAGATCGTCATGAAGGTTCGGTATTCGTTCCGGTATTTTGTCCATCGGCGGAGAGTGCAGTTTTTGCTGCATTCCATTTTTCAACCGTCCATGCATTCTCAGAAATCGTGATCCAATCCGACCGGTAAATAAAGACCCCCGCCACAACCAGCATGAGCGTCGCAAGCGCACCCCCTTCAGGTCCAAACGATCCCCCCGTTAACCATACGGGCCCGGACTGCGCCAGCACACCAAGCTGATATTTTTCGAACTGGATCCCGCTTACGGGAAAGGAGAAAATATGATTCTGGAAAAAATTCCACGAGAAATGCAGGGCTATCGGAAACCAGAGTGTCCGCGTCTTGAAATATGCCAGTGAAAGCCACACGCCGGCAAGGGCGACATTAACAAGCGAAAAAAAAGTGACATTCGGATTGTAGAAATGAGCGAACCCGAAAAAGCAGGCAAACACAACAACAGCGATGATTTTCCCCGTCCCTTCTACCATCGTTTGAAATAGATACCCGCGGAAGAGCAACTCTTCGCCAAATGCACCGATAACAAAAATGACAACGCTCGCACCGAACACATGGCAGGCTTCAAGAAGAGAGAAGGACTTAAATGTCAGCGTCGCCATGCCAAGGCTGTATTCAGTAACAAAAATGACCGTCATCATCCCGCCGCCGATAAGTGCACCCTGTCCCAGTTCACGCAAAACATTTTCGTGAAATGGAAAACCAACCGACGACAGTGTGGGCCGGCCTTCGAGAAATTTGACAACAAGCCACGTCGTCAAGAGCAGCGCTCCGTAAAAAACCATTTCGCCTGCAACAAATGAAGGAATAAAATGAATGTGCGGCAGTATCAGTTTAGCGGAAAAATTGAATACCGCGGTGATGCCTAGAAGGGCCGCAACGAAAATCCCCATTCGCCATCCCGCACGAATGGTCCTGTCCATTTCGTTGTAGAAAATGGATTTCATAACGCCTCTAGTTTTTCGAGTAAGAATGTTTTAGCAGCGCCGAGGGCGATTCGCTCCTGGTTCATCGAATCACGTTCCCGCACGGTCACCGTCTGGTCCTGCAGCGTTTGTGAATCGACCGTGAAGCAAAACGGCGTGCCAATCTCATCCTGCCGACGGTAGCGCCTGCCGACAGCGCCGCTGTCGTCGTAGAAAACGCGGAAAGATTTCTGAAGGTCAATGGTCATTGTGTGAGCGATATCGTCCATCCCATCGCGGTTGACAAGGGGGAGAATTGCCGCTTTCACCGGTGCAAGCCGTGGATGAAAATGCAGCACCGTCCGCATTTCTTCCTTTCCTTCGGCCGTCGGCGCCGATTCTTCATCATACGCAGCGACAAGAAACGCCATAAACGACCGGCTTGCTCCGGCAGAAGTCTCGATCACGAACGGAGTAAATTTTTCTTTCGTCTGGTCATCAAAATATTTCATGCTCTTGCCGGAATACTCCTCGTGGCGAGAAAGGTCGAAATTTGTGCGGCTGTGGATCCCTTCAATTTCTCCCCAGCCGAACGGGAATTTGTATTCGATGTCGTACGCGGCTTTCGCATAATGCGCAAGTTTCTCATGTTTGTGCCACTGCAGTTGTTCACGCTTCATCCCCAAATCGAGAAACCATTTCAACCGCTGTTCGCGCCAGGTCCTCAAACCATTTGTCTTCTTCTCCCGGTTTGACAAAATACTGCATCTCCATCTGCTCAAACTCGCGCGTCCGGAAAAGAAAATTCTTCGTGTTGATTTCATTCCGGAATGCCTTCCCAATCTGGGCGATTCCAAACGGAAGCTTTTGCCTCGATGCGCTTTGAATGTTAAGGAAATTGACGAAAATGCCCTGCGCTGTTTCCGGACGAAGATAGACGACGTTGTTCGTGTCTTCGACCGGCCCGACGAACGTCTTGAACATGAGATTGAACTGCCGGGCATCCGTGAATGTCCCTTTGTTGCCGCAATTGGGACAAGAGACCAAAGTCCGGATGACGTTGGCTATCACTTCATCGGATGAAACACGCAGCGCAAATTCCTCGACGACTCTCCGGTCGTCAAGCTGGCCTGCAAATGCCGCGGGGTCGAGTCCGCGCAAGATTTCCTTTTTCTTTTTCACGGAGAGTTCTTCGAACAGGACGTCAACCCTGTAGCGTGCCTTGCATTGTTTGCAATCCACCATCGGGTCGGTGAAATTTGCAACGTGGCCGGAAGCTTCCCACACGCGCGGATGCATCAAAATCGACGCGTCGATTCCTTCAATATCGTCGCGAAGCGTCATTGACCTCCACCATGCCTGTTTCAAATTGTTCAACAGCTCAACGCCCATCGGCCCGTAATCCCAGCAGCCGTTCAGTCCGCCGTAAATCTCGCTCGACTGAAAAACGAAGCCGCGCCGTTTCGCAAGCGAGACAATTTTTTCCATTACCGCCGGGGTTTGCGCGGCATTCCCTTTTGTTTCTTCCTTACCGATGGCTTTGCTCCCTTCTGTTGCTCTTCTTTCGCAATGACGATGCTCTCAAACACGTGTTTATCATACGAAAGATGAATGGTGGATGTTTTTTCTTTAAAATTTTCCGTCGAGGCTAATGCAACGTTGAAACGCCGGAGTGAATCCGTCAACGCTGTGAGTGCACGAAGCACCTCAAATTCCGGAGGCACGTGTATTTTTATCTCTTCACGCTCCCCCTGCACGCCGCCGACCGAGATGTTCGTATGCCCGATTTTCTCCGTTGGGACTGCCATGCGCTTCAATGTCGAGTCGACAATCGATGAAATCTCTTTGAAAGGGAGAATCTCGTGTACACCCTTGGCGTCAATTGTTTGCGGCGGTGCGGCGGATCGTTCCCGAATAAACGTCAGGACGACGGCCGCGCCGTCAATACAACGAGAAGTAATGTCTTTGTATCGATTTTATTCGGCATACTCAAAAATAGTTACGCCACTTCCACTCTGCTTTGGTCTCCGATCATGAACCGATGAACCCGCGGTTTGCCACCCGCCTCCAAAATTTCGACATCGTTGCCGAGAATGCTCCCTTCAATGCGGATCCCGACGTTTTGAATTTTACAGTCGCGAAGGATGATGCTGTACTCCACCTCGCTTTTCTTGATGATGGTATTGTTCCCTACAGCGGTGTAGGGGCCGATATAACTTTCTTCAATAACACAATTTCTTCCTATCATCACCGGACCGCGCACAACGCTGTCGATAACCCGCGCTCCTTCTTCAATAATCACTTTCCCAACGACAGATGATTTTGCGTCTATGTTCCCTTGGTTAGAAGAAACAATATTGTCAAGGATCAATCTATTTGCTTCGAGCAGGTCGAGCGGCTTGCCGGTATCCTTCCACCATCCGGTAATCTCGCTGAATCCAATAGCGAATTTTTTGTCGATGAGGTACTGGTGGGCATCCGAAATCTCCAGCTCTCCCCTCTTGCTTGGTTTGATCGCTTTGCACGCTTCAAAAATATGTTTATCGTAAAGATAAATTCCGGCGACGGCATACTGGCTTTTCGGTTTCTTCGGTTTTTCTTCGACGCCGATAATGCGGTTGTTTTTAATTTCCGGGACGCCGAATCGTTCAGGGTCTTTCACTTTCGAAAGCGTCAGCCAGCAATTGCATTGAGATTTTTGAAATTCATCAATATAACGCTTGATCCCTCCCACCACCATGTTATCGCCCAAGATAAAACACAAAATTGTCTCCATGGACGAATTTTTCGGCAAGTAACACGACCTGCGCCAACCCTCCGGGTTTCTCCTGCGGTATATATGAAATTTTCACCCCCCAGCGGCTGCCGTCGCCGACATAGCGAGGAACTTCCATACTGTCGGCATTGTGAACGATGGCGATTTCTTTAATGCCGGCATCGACTGCCGCCTCGATAGCATAAAAGAGAATCGGTTTGTTCGCGATTGGAATGAGGTGCTTGTTTTGCGTGTGAGTGATTGGGCGAAGCCGTGTGCCGCGTCCGCCGGATGCAATAAGTGCCTTCATGAGAGCAATTATGAATTAAGAATTATGAATTAAGAA
>CAWJKX010000032.1:0-11377 GCA_963843065.1 uncultured Bacteroidota bacterium | reverse complement strand
TGACCTCAACGATTATATTCGTAATTCGCTTCGTTGTCTCTTTGTAAAAACGGAAATTTTGCCATTGCCGTACTTTTCGATGAGTTGTTTCGCGACGTCAAAATCTCTGCCTACTTCATCCGGAGAGTGAGCATCGGAGCCTAATGCGAGTGGAATCTTATACTCGTGAATAATTCTCAGGATCTGTTCGCTCGGGTACACTTCCTTGACCGGTTTCCGCAGCCCTGACGTGTTGATCTCGACAGCCATGTCCGCCGACTTCACAACTTTGAAGACCTCCCGCAATACTTCTTCCATATTTTTCGAAGGGCGATGTCCGAACTTTTTGACGAGGTCGCAATGCCCGATAATGTCGAACAACTTCGCCGCCGCAGACCTTTTAATATGGCTATAATACTGGTCGTACACTTCGTCGACATTTCGTTCTTCATATTTGTGCACGAACGTCGGATTATCGAATCCCCATTCGCCAAGATAGTGCACTGACCCGATAATATAATCAAACTCATGCTGAGAATTAAACTCCTTCACCCAGTGTTCCGTCCCGGGGAAAAAATCCCCTTCCAAGGCAAATTTTACGGTGATTCTATCCCGGTATTTCTCCTGCATTGCAAGGACTTCCGGCTTATAGGTTTGATGAAACTGCTCCATGGTCATCCTGTGCTGGATATCGAAATCGTTCGGCATCGGCGAATGGTCGGAGCATCCGATCTCTTTGAGGTTCGCCGCCACCGCATGAACAATGTATTCTTCGAGAACACCGTCGGCGTGTTTACAGAGAGAGTTGTGTGTATGATAATCAACAAGCATTAGGTAACCTTCCTTGACGCAACCTTTGATGTTTCCTTCGCGAGCGCTGAATACAATTGAGAGATATCACTCAGACCATTCTTTTTTAATTCTGCGCGGTGTCTCTTCAACGTGTGAACGTCCCCGCGTGCAATTGGCCCGGTCAGCGCTGAAGCCGCCGAGTAACTTTTTAACATTCATGAGACTCTGGTGAATAAGGGGCTCAAAGATGGAAATCATTTTTCGCCGGGGCACATGAATTCGCTTTCCCAGTTCCTCAACAACGGAGAGGAGTGCGACAAAATAATTCGAACTAAACACCGCTGCGACATGGTACAACACCTTTTGTTGAGATGACAAAACAAACGAACGGGCAGCAAAATCATGTATGATATGCCTCGCTGCTGCTACTGCTTTTTTATCTCCTTCAATCCCAATCCAGATATCCTTGAAGAGCCCGGAGGTTATGTCGGATTTGGGAAATGTTTGTATTGGATGAAAAGAACCGATCGTTGCCCCTCTCCGTTCTAACGGTGAAAGGATTTTGGATGATAAAGCACCCGAAGTATGAAAGATGATCGAGCGGGAAAAATCTTCATTCCAACGAGAGAGAATGTGCACGACATTTTTAATTTCGTCATCCGGGACAGCGATGAAAATAATTCCCTCTACGGGGTGTTGGTGCGTAGAACGCAGCTTTGCGTGCGGAGCGCAAACTCTCTGTCCGAGGATCTTTGCAGATTTTCCGTTCTTGCTCAGGACAACCCGCAGCGGATATTTTTTCTCCCTGAGGGCGAGCGCAAGTGCAGTTCCGACAGAACCTGCACCTATAACGGCGACTGGAAATTTCTTTTTGGCTCTCAATGAGTCTTCCACAGGGCTGCCGATACATATCCAACGACACGTTCGGTGTCGCCCGATACGTCCCCGGAATTGCAAGAATCCAACACTTCACAATAATCGGCGCCAGCTTTCTTTGCAGCATGGAGAACTGCCACGATGGGCCCACCCCCGCATGCTTCCGTTCGATCGGCTTCTAAATCCGACATCAACGCCTGGTCATTCAACTCTTGAATCGAAGCGATTGCGACCGCATCAAGTTTCCGTGCAACATCCGAAGAATAATAATGAGACAAATCAGAGCTGGCAACGAGAAATATTCCGCGGTCTTTTGCCAACTCAGCAAGGGCAGCCCCCAATCCCTCGCAATAGTTGCGCTTTTGATCTCCCATCACGATAGGAAGAATCTTCAAATTGTGCACGGCAAACTGTAAAAAAAGGAAGCTGCACTTCCAGCGAGTGCTCCGCTTTGTGTCCGACAAGAGAACTTTGCAGCGCTGGATATTTTTTCAATAATTCGCTGCGCAATTCTGCATCAACCTCAACGGACCCAAGCGGCGTTTTGAAACTCGCGCCGGAAAAGACTGAAATGCCGTCGAAATATTCCCTGTGGCTCGGTCCGACAAGAACCACGGTGCTGATGTGTCTGTTCTTCAAGAGCGCAAAGGCGCGGGCGGCAGTGCGACCGGAATAGAGATAGCCGGCATGCGGCACAACAATACCCACAAGATACCGGGCTTTGGCGCGGGTGCTGTTTCCGCCATAAGCGATTCAACGGCATCTCGGAGTTCCTGCTCATGTTCCGGGTAAAACATCCCTGCGACGACGGGCGGCCGGGCATACAACTCTTCATTCATCATGGATTTTGTTCAATGATATCAGCAGAAAAAATGTAGATATTTGTTTCGGCGTGCTTCCATTGATCCCGCGGCAATCCTGCCTTCACGCATGTTTCTTCCAGAAACCGAATCGTATTCCATCGATGTTTCACTGCGACTTGCGGAAGCAATAGTCCGCGATACATGCCGGCAACTATGAATAACCCATGCTTACCAACCTGAATTTCCTCTATCGATGAGATTTCTCGAAGAGGCGAGAGAACAGAAATCTCTACTTGAATATCGTCCAGCTCATTTTTAGTAACTGCTGGGAAGCGCGGGTCTTCCGTAGCGGAACGCCCGGCAAGTTGAGAGACCGTCTCGGCGAGCGAGGTTTCTGATACGATTAGGCCTAGGCATCCGCGCAATTCTCCGTTATTGTAGAGCGAAACAAACGCACCCGCCGGTTGAGAGAGTATGCTCTCGGGATTAAAGCTCTTTGGTTGCTCGTGCGAATGTTCGTCATCCTCCCCACGGATAGTATGCCGAATTGATCTCCACGCGATGTCCATCAATTCTTTCTGTTCGGCCGGACTTAGCATGAGAGGTTATCCTCAAAAATTTCTACCGGAAAATAGTGATTTAATAAGTCAGTTTCAACAAACCAAATGCCCCAGAAAAAAAAGCCCCGAACTCTGTATTGAATTCGGGGCATAATGATTTTTGAATTTGCTGTTCTATTTTATTTTGAGGCTCGCTATGGCTTTTTCAAAAGCCGGAACGTAATCATCAGCCATCGGTTGATACCATGTAACAACCAAACGATAGACTTTATCCTCCTTTACGACAAAGTATGCTCGGCCTTCGACTTTTGGCTCCGGTGTGTATGTCAGATATTTTGCATCGAGCCCATCGATCTTCGTATCTTTCGTTGATTTCGGCTTGAACTTGCCCTTATTTTGGTCGAACACTTTATCCACGGTCAATTTCTTCGCCGGTAAAATATCTATTTGAATGGCACAGTCCTGCCGGAATTTATGGTGGATGTTCATCGAGAAGATGGTCTCGCCTTTCTTTGCGGGGAAGGCGTATTCAAAATTGTCGGGATATTGGATCTCGAAGAATTCACCGGGATACTTCGTCCATTCAGCAGACGGCTTCGACTCATCGACCTTCGAGACAGCAATTTTGGGTTTCGGGAGTTTTACCGAACTCAACACCGTATCAAACACGGCGGCGTAAAGGTCGTAATCTTCGTTGAAGCCGGCAAGGTTGACATAATAAAACACGCTGTCCCGCACTGTAATAAGCCTCCGCCCGTAAATCGTAACGCTCTTGCTGATTTTCGACGAATAGGAAATCTCCTGGCCAGGTTCTTTTCCAAGAGTTGTTTGTTGCCCTCCGCTAATCACTCCGATGCCGGAGAGCTTATCCTTCGTCTGTGCGACGTATGCATCGATGGTCGTTACACCCGCCGTCGCAAAATTCTCAAAGCCAAAAAGGATTTCAACCCCATTCTTTCCGCCGCTCGAAGGGTCAAAGAACCATGTGGCGGCCTCCTGGGATGAGTAGATTTTGATCCGATTGGTTTCCGCATTCACTAACCATCCTTTCGGATACTGCAATTCGAACCCGTAGAACGGGTCCTGGTACAGATCCCATTCTTTGACTGCTGGCGCTTGCGGTTTACTGCATGAAGAAAACATCAATGCGAGGACGGCAAGCACAGCGGCAAGCGGATTCATCGGCGGAATCGATTGCTTAGAAAAATGCATAGTTCACCTTTACTGTAATTGTTTGACATGAGCACATGAATGGAATAATGGCTTCGATTCAATTTATCCCCCTTCAAGCTGTTTCAACTCTTTATTCGCTGTGGCGTTCTTCGAGTCAATCTTCAGAACAACCTTGTATTCATCGATCGCTTTTTGTTTAATAGCCTGGGCTTCGTCCACAGTAATTTGGGTATTGCCGAGAGAAAGGGCGTACGACTGTGCCAGCCATAAATGGGCTTCGACATCTTTTTTATCTTTTGGCTCGTACGTTATTGCTTTTTTCAAATTCTCAATTGCAGGAGGATAATGTTTCGACAGAAGTTCGATCAATCCTATAAATTTGTTTGCCTCAAGAAGCTGCGCCCCGTATTTCTCCTCCTTTGATTTTCCCTCACTCGCTTCGACTTTGATAGTATCGATGATCGAAATAACAAGCGCATATTGTTTTTCGGCGATGTTGAGCGAGTCGAGCAAGTAATAACATTTTGCAAGGTAGAGATAGGCCTGGAAAAAGTCGGGACGCAGATCGATCACTTTCTGCATCATTGTTTTCGCAGTGTCGTATTTTCCTACCACCATGTAACAGACACCGCCGTTTACGAGCGCACCGACGTTCTTAGGATCACTTTTCAACTTTCTGTCGTATTGGTTTGCCGCCTTGTCATACATCTTTTTGGCCATGTAGAGCGGCGCAAGATCAGCAGCACATTCTGTCGACACTGAATCCAGGGCGATCGCCCTTTCGAAATTAACGATCGCATTGTCGACGTCTTTTAATTTTACATATGAACGCCCGAGGCGGACGTAGTCCTCAGCGACGAGAGAGTCTTTGGGAAGAACTTTATACGCGTCGACTGCCTTTTGATAATCCCCGTATTCGTATTCCGAGCGTGCGAGCATCGGCTTCAAATCGTAGGCTTTCGGGTTGAGCGTCATGGCCTGTTCGAGAACAGGGAGCGCGTCTTTATAAAATTTGCCGCCGTACAGCGCTTTTGGCATATTCATCGGTAGCGACAGGATTATCTTTCTTTAACGCGACATATTTCGCAAAAAACAGGGCCGACTCGCGCCATAGTTTTGCGCGATAAAAAATATCGGCAACGTCGAACACATAAAGGTCATTCGTGGGGTCAAGATTGATTGCCGTCTCAAATTCTTTGACGCATTCGTTATATTGCCGGTTTTTATAGTATGCTTTCCCAAGCTTGTACCGGATAACGGCAGACGTCGAATCGAGTTCAGCCGCCTTTTGATAATTAGAGATTGCAAGAACGACAATGTTTTGCCTGCCGTATGCCTCGGCGAGACCTACATAGACTTCCGGCAAATTCTCATTTAGTTCTTTCGCTTTTGAGAAGTAGACGATTGCTTTATCGAGTGAATCTATATCAATGTATGCGTTCCCATAGGCGAGAGAAACCGCCGGGCTATTCTTGTCGACCTTCGTCGCCGCTGCAAACACTTTTGCCGCTTTGTCCCATTGCCCGGTCTTGACCATAAGCGTCCAAAGCGAAGACCATGCCGGAAGAAATGTTTCGTTGATATCGACGGCGCGCTGCAAAAATAGACTTCTGCAGAATCCTTCATGCCCTTCAAACGTTATACGCTTCACCAAGATAGAAATTCGTCTCAAGAACGCGCGGTGCGGCTTTCTCGAGCTTTCACGAAATAAAGCAATCGTATACTTCTCAAAAGCGAAAGAATTAAATGAGAATTTACCGGATGTCTATATCGGTCTTGGCAGAAGCGTACGGCAGGCAAAACATTGCCGTGCTTGCAATTTCTAATTATCAAAAGGCAGCTGAACTCGATTCGACGTTTGCTGTTATCCGGTACAAGCTTGGGAAAGCATACTATAAAAACAGGCAATATAATGAATGCGTCAAAGAATTTGAGG
This sequence comes from uncultured Bacteroidota bacterium, assembly GCA_963843065.1. Lineage (GTDB taxonomy): Bacteria > Bacteroidota > Ignavibacteria > UBA10030 > UBA8401 > JAGVPT01. Next base: position 5,258 of record CAWJKX010000032.1, on the reverse strand, counting down.
CAGCGATCAATCTTGACCCCACGAACGACCTTTATGTCTTCGATGTTGCCAATATTTTTTACCGCGCAAAATTATGGCGCGAGTCGGCCCTCTTTTTTGCAAAATATGTCGCGTTAAAGAAGAAGATAATCCTGTTGCATTCCGATGAATATGCCGGAAAGCGTTGTATGGCGGCAAATTTTATAAAGACGCGCTCCCTGTTCTCGAACAAGCCATGACGCTCAACCCGAAAGTGTACCATTTGAAACCGATGCTCGCACGCTCGGAATACGAATGCGGGGATTTTCAAAAGGCAGTTGACGCGTATAGAGTTCTTCCGAAAGACTCTCTCGTCGCTGAGGACTACGTCCGTATAGGGCGTTCATATGTAAAATTAAAAGATGTCGACAATGCGATCGTTAATTTTGAAAGGGCGATCGCCTTGGATTCAGTGTCGACAGAATGTGCTGCAGATCTTGCGCCGCTCTACATGGCCAAAAAGATGTATGACAAGGCGGCAAACCAATACGACAGAAAGTTGAAAAGTGATCCTAAGAACGTCGGGGCGCTCGTAAACGGCGGTGTCTGCTACATGGTGGTAGGAAAATACGACACAGCGAAAACAATGATGCAGAAAGTAATCGATCTGCGTCCCGACTTTTTCCAGGCATATCTCTACCTTGCAAAATGTTATTACTTGCTCGACTCGCTCAACATTGCCGAGAAACAATATGCGCTCGTTATTTCGATCATCGATACTATCAAGGTCGATGCGAATGAGGGAAAATCGAAGGAGGAAAAATACGGGGCGCAGCTTCTTGAGGCTAACAAATTTATAGGATTGATCGAACTTTTGTCGAAACATTATCCTCCCGCGATCGAGAATTTGAAAAAGGCAATAACGTACGAGCCGAAAGATAAGAAAGATGTCGAAGCCCATTTATGGCTGGCACAGTCGTACGCCCTTTCGCTCGGGAATACGCAAATTACCGTGGATGAAGCCCAGGCTATTAAGCAAAAAGCAATCGATGAATACAAGGTTGTTCTGAAGATTGACCCGAAAAACGCGGCAGCAAATAAGGAACTGAAGCAGCTTGAAGGGGGGTAAGTTGAACCGCATAGTCTTTATTTCATTCAAGTCATCATATCAAACCATTACAGTAAAGGTGAACTATGCATTTGTCTAAGCATTCGATTCTGCCGATGAATCTACTTGCCGCTGTGCTTGCCCTCCTCGCATTGATGTTTTCTTCATGCAGTAAGCCGCAGGCGCCGGTGGTCAAAGAATGGGATCTGTACCAGGACCCGTTCTACGGGTTCGAATTGCAGTACCCGAAAGGGTGGTTGGTGAATGCGGAAACCAATCAGATCAAGATATACTCTTCCCAGGAAGCCGCCACATGGTTTTTTGACCCTTCGAGCGGCGGGAAGAACGGGGTTGAAATTCTATTTGGCTTTGAGAATTTTGCCACGGCGGGTGTAACAACCATCGATGCGTACGTCGCACAGACGAAGGATAAACTTTCCGGCATCGGAGTGATTAGCGGGGGACAACAAACAACGCTTGGAAAAGAACCCAGCCAGGAGATTTCCTACTCGTCGAAGATCAGCAAGGGCGTTACGATTTACGGGCGGAGACTTGTTACAGTGCGGGACAGCGTGTTTTATTATGTCAACCTTGCCGGCTTCAACGAAGATTACGACCTCTATGCCGCCGTGTTTGATACGGTGTTGAGTTCGGTCAAACTCCCGAAGCCGAAAGTCGCTGTTTCGAAGGTCGATGAATCCAAGCCGTCTGCTGAATGGACGAAGTATCCCGGTGAATTCTTCGAGATCCAATATCCCGACAATTTTGAATATGCCTTCCCCGCTAAGAAAGGGGAGACAATTTTCTCGATGAACATCCACCATAAAATCCGGCAGGACTGTGCGATCCAAATAGATGTTTTACCGGCAAAGAAATTGACCGTGGACAAAGTGTTCGACCAAAATAAGGGCAAGTTCAAGCCGAAATCAACGAAAGATACGAAGATCGACGGGCACGATGCAAAATATTTGACATACACACCGGAGCCAAAAGTCGAAGGACGAGCATACTTTGTCGTGAAAGATGATAAAGTCTATCGTTTGGTTGTTACGTGGTATCAACCGATGGCCGATGATTACGTTCCGGTTTTTGAAAAAGCCGTAGCAAGCCTCAAGATAAAATAGTACGCAAAGTTAAAAGTCATTATGCCCCGAATTCAATACAGAGTTCGGGGCTTTTTTTTCTGAGGCAGTTGGTTTGTTGAAACTGATTTATTAAATCGCTATTTTCCTGTAGAAATTTTTGAGGAAAACCTCTCATGCTAAGTCCGGCCGAACAGAAAGAATTGATGGACATCGCGTGGAGATCAATTCGGCGTACTATCCGCGGGGAAGATGACGAACAATCGCAGGAGAAACCAAAGAGCTTTAATCCCGAGAGCATACTCTCTCAACCGGCGGGTGCGTTTGTTTCGCTCTACAATAACGGAGAATTGCGCGGATGCCTAGGCCTAATCGTATCAGAAACCTCGCTCGCCGAGACGGTCTCTCAACTTGCCGGGCGTTCCGCTACGGAAGACCCGCGCTTCCCAGCAGTTACTAAAAATGAGCTGGACGATATTCAAGTAGAGATTTCTGTTCTCTCGCCTCTACGAGAAATCTCATCGATAGAGGAAATTCAGGTTGGTAAGCATGGGTTATTCATCGTTGCCGGCATGTATCGCGGACTATTGCTTCCGCAAGTCGCAGTGAAATATCGATGGAATACGATTCGGTTTCTGGAAGAAACATGCGTGAAGGCAGGATTGCCGCGGGATCAATGGAAGCACGCCGAAACAAATATCTACATTTTTTCTGCGGAAATTATTGAACAAAAGCCGTTATGAATGAAGAGTTGTATGCCCGGCCGCCCGTCGTTGCAGGGATGTTTTACCCGGAACATGAGCAGGAACTCCGAGATGCTGTTGAATCGCTTATGGCGGAAACAGCACCCGCGCCAAAGCTCGGTACTCTTGTGGGTATTGTTGTGCCGCATGCCGGCTATCTCTATTCCGGTCGCACTGCCGCCCGCGCCTTTGCGCTCTTGAAGAACAGACACATCAGCACCGTGGTTCTTGTCGGACCGAGCCACAGGGAATATTTCGACGGCATTTCAGTCTTTTCCGGCGCGAGTTTCAAAACGCCGCTTGGGTCCGTTGAGGTTGATGCAGAATTGCGCAGCGAATTATTGAAAAAATATCCAGCGCTGCAAAGTTCTCTTGTCGGACACAAAGCGGAGCACTCGCTGGAAGTGCAGCTTCCTTTTTTACAGTTTGCCGTGCACAATTTGAAGATTCTTCCTATCGTGATGGGAGATCAAAAGCGCAACTATTGCGAGGGATTGGGGGCTGCCCTTGCTGAGTTGGCAAAAGACCGCGGAATATTTCTCGTTGCCAGCTCTGATTTGTCTCATTATTATTCTTCGGATGTTGCACGGAAACTTGATGCGGTCGCAATCGCTTCGATTCAAGAGTTGAATGACCAGGCGTTGATGTCGGATTTAGAAGCCGATCGAACGGAAGCATGCGGGGGCGGGCCCATCGTGGCAGTTCTCCATGCTGCAAAGAAAGCTGGCGCCGATTATTGTGAAGTGTTGGATTCTTGCAATTCCGGGGACGTATCGGGCGACACCGAACGTGTCGTTGGATATGTATCGGCAGCCCTGTGGAAGACTCATTGAGAGCAAAAAAGAAATTTTCAGTTGCCATTATAGGTGCGGGTTCTGTCGGAAGTGCACTTGCGCTTGCCCTCAGGGAGAAAAAATATCCACTGCGGGTTGTCCTGAGCAAGAACGGAAAATCTGCGAGGACCCTCGGAGAGAAGGTTTGCGCTCCGCACGCAAAGCTGAGTTCAACGCACCAACTCCCTGTAGAGGGGATTATTTTCATCGCTGTCCCGGATGACGAAATTAAAAATGTCGTGCACATTCTCTCTCGTTGGCATGAAGATTTTTCCCGCTCGATCATCTTTCATACTTCGGGTGCGTTATCATCCAAAGTCCTTTCACCGTTACAACGGAGAGGGGCAACGGTCGGTTCTTTTCATCCAATACAAACATTTCCCAAATCCAACATAACCTCCGGGCTCTTCAAGGATATCTGGATTGGGATTGAAGGGGACAAAAAAGCAATAGCAGCAGCGAGGCGCATCATACATGATTTTGCTGCCCGTTCATTTGTTTTGTCGTCTCAACAAAAGGGGTTGTACCATGTCGCAGCGGTGTTTAGCTCGAATTATTTTGTCGCACTCCTCTCCGTTGTTGAGGAACTGGGAAAGCGCATTCATGTGCCACGAAGAAAAATAATTTCCATCTTTGAGCCCCTTATTCACCAGAGTCTCATGAATGTTAAAAAGTACTCGGCGGCTTCAGCGCTGACCGGGCCAATTGCACGCGGGGACGTTCACACGTTGAAGAGACACCGCGCAGAATTAAAAATGAAAGGCTTGAGACATATCTCTCAATTGTATTCCGCGCTTGCAAAGGAAACATCAAAGGTTGCGTCAAGGAAGGTTACCTAATGCTTGTTGATTATCATACACACAACTTTCTCTGTAAACACGCCGACGGTGTTCTCGAAGAATACATTGTTCATGCGGTGGCGGCGAACCTCAAAGAGATCGGCTGCTCCGACCATTCGCCGATGCCGAACGATTTCGACATCCAGCACAGGATGACCATGGAGCAGTTTCACCAAACATACAAGCCGGAAGTCCTTGCAATGCAGGAGAAATACCGGGATAGAATCGCCGTGAAATTTGCCTTGGAAGGGGACTTTTTCCCCGGGACGGAACACTGGGTGAAGGAGTTTAATTCTCAGCATGAGTTTGATTATATTATCGGGTCAGTGCACTATCTTGGCGAATGGGGGTTCGATAATCCGACGTTCGTCCACAAATATGAAGAACGAAATGTCGACGAAGTGTACGACCAGTATTATAGCCATATTAAAAGGTCGGCGGCGGCGAAGTTGTTCGACATTATCGGGCATTGCGACCTCGTCAAAAAGTTCGGACATCGCCCTTCGAAAAATATGGAAGAAGTATTGCGGGAGGTCTTCAAAGTTGTGAAGTCGGCGGACATGGCGGTCGAGATCAACACGTCAGGGCTGCGGAAACCGGTCAAGGAAGTGTACCCGAGCGAACAGTACCTGAGAATTATTCACGAGTATAAGATACCACTCGCATTGGGCTCCGACGCCCACTCTCCGGCCGAG
>CAWJKX010000031.1:0-5187 GCA_963843065.1 uncultured Bacteroidota bacterium | reverse complement strand
GCGGTAAGATTATGCAGGGCCATTTCTTTTCTGTTCATCCTCAAGGAAATACATTTTGGAGTGGAGGTGCGACAGGTCCGGAAGGAAGTGTGATGGTCATTCCTCTTTTCCTGTTTGTCGCGTTGTTGATGTGGATTGTTTGGAGAAGAACTATTGCACAACCGAATAATACTATTGGCGAACGATAGTTCCGCCTAGATAACTTTCTTATAAAGATACGAGCCAGATTTGTTTCGCCAATGTAATCTGTGCCTTACCATTTTAAAGAGGAAATAGTCAAGAGAAAAGAGTCCTCCCTCAGTGCAACGTAGTAGAGTTGCACGCTGAATGTTCTTTGACGTAAAGACTACCGATGCACCGAGTGCCGGGTATGTCTATCGTGGCAGACGCACATCATGAGCTCGACAAAGATTATCGAAGTCTGACGAGCGATGGCGTCCAAACCAGTTTTCGGGTTCGTCCCGTGTTAAGCGGTGCAGCGTTCTACGATCAACATCGACAGTAAATATCGGTTCACCGGTCAGGAGTTCGATATGGAGACGAATCTTCATAATCTTCATGCAAGGATGTACGACAACGCCTTAGGGAGATTTTATGCAGTTGATCCTACATGCGCGACGTCGATCGGCTGCGAATGATGGTGTTTGCATAAGACTAGAACATCGGAGGCGGGAAAAGATTGGACGGCGGGAGTATATTACGATCCTGGTAATTCATTCCCGCAGTCCAACCAATAAAAACTGAAGTCGAGATTTGAATCTAGGGCTTCAGTTTTAGCAGGGATCCGCCTCAACACCCATCCAGCTGGTTTATATTCTTCCTGTTTTCAGAATTATATCAAAGGACTGATCACTTGACAGGAGAGCGACAAATTGTGTTTTCGTAAAATACCCGTCTGCCGGTACCATCCCAACGCCATCCTGGATGTATTCAATTGAGAGGCCGGAGAGAATATAAACAAGAGTTGACGCATTAATCGATTTGATAAAACGGAGCGTCACGAGTCCGTTCATGCCGGTCATCCCGATATCCAAAAGAACCAGATTTGGTTTAAACCGTTTTACCTTTTGCAGACATTCTTTACCGGATCGTGCAATTTCAACAACGAAATTATCGTCCTTTGAATTCAGGGCTGAAGAAAGGAGTTTGAGAAAGGTTTTGTCATCATCAACAATTAATATTTTGTACGGCTCGCGAACGTTTGTCATAATGTCCTTCGTTTGTCGTTGATCTTACTATTTTCGCTTCGCGACGGTAAGGCAATATAGTTTATTCCAGGGCATCTAGTGTCCCGTATCGCAAATAAGTTAAGAATGTCTGAAGCCATCGACGTCCGAAATCCGTCAGGAATCATGGATTTAGCTGGCCACACTTATTCAAGGAATTTCTGTTACACAACACTAGAAGGTATTGAAGGATATATAGAATTTGCGTGGTGTGAATCACATACGCTCAATCACCATTGTAATCGTATTCTTTGTCATTAACAAGGTGTACTTTGATTGTTGAATTACCCTTTTCAAGGAGGGCAGCTATATCGCAAAAGCCCCAGACTTGCATCCGGGGCTTTCATTAAAGTTGTCTCTTAAGGAAGGAGTTCACCCTGATCCCGCCGCTTCTCGGCGGGACGCGACGCTCTCCTTCGACGCGTTCCGCTTGCTCAGGATGAGCCGTCGCGGCGAAGTCGAAGGGGCACGGTGTGCTTGGTATGCTTCACTCCGTAAATCCACTTCAAAAGACCCCACTACCCTCTTTTTAGCCGCTTGACATTGGAATGAAATAGGCGCATCTTGATAGTGTTACTTCCTTCTTGTTCAGGATCCGATTCTCTTTCTCTGGCTGAACGACCACATTTTTCCCCTCTGGCCTCTCATCTAATAGAAGATCATCCCTGAGGTTCTCTTCCGTCGAAACTCTTGCCATGTTCAATGCTGTAAAATATTTCTTGTTGTATTGAAACCTGGGTATTTACAAAACACCCGCGAGAGTTAATGTTGATTGGAGACTATAGTGGTGTGGCGCTGGTCTCCAGTCTCATAAATGACAAAAAATTACTGAGTAGTCACAAGGGTTGATCCGAATTACTTTCACTATTTCACTGACGGGAGTAATAATTGAAAAATACTTTCCGAGCTGTTCGCCGTAGCATATTCTTCTTTGTTGTCTTTTGCCTTTTCCCCGCATCGAATCCATTGCACGCCCAATGGGTCCAGACCAATACCGGCTTGACGAACACTTATGTCAATGCTTTTACCGTCAGCGGCACGAATCTCTTTGCGGCGACTAATTCTAATGACAGCAGTGTCTTTCTATCCACCAACAACGGCACAACCTGGACTTCGGCGAGGAACGGCTTTATTACCGCCGCTCTTGCCGTCTCCGCCACAAATCTCTTTGCCGGGACTAATGGTGGTGCCGTTTTTCTCTCGACCAATAATGGCACAAGCTGGACAGCGGTCGACTCGGGACTGACGACCACTTTTGTCTATGCACTTGCCCTCTCCGGCACCAATCTCTTTGCTGGGATTAACCCTTCTGGTATTTCTGGGTATAATGGCGGTGGTGTCTTTCTATCCACCAACAACGGCACAAGCTGGGCTGCGGCGAGCAACGGCTTACCGAATACTAATGTCAGTGCTTTTGCCGTATCCGGCACCAATCTCTTTGCTGGAACTGCTGGCAGAGGCGTTTTTCTTTCGACGAACAACGGCGCAAGTTGGGCTGCGGATACTGTAGGATTGGGGAACGCTTCTGTCAATGTCCTTGTCGTTTCCGGAACGAATCTCTTTGCCGGGAGCTATGGCGTCGTCTTTCTTTCCACCAACAACGGCGCAAGCTGGGCTGCGTCGAGCAACGGCTTGACGAACACTGATGTGCGTGGTCTTGCCTTACACGGCGCGAATCTCTTCGCCGGAACTTGGGGCGGCGGCGTTTTTCTATCTACAAACAACGGCGATAGCTGGTCTCCGGTCAATACCGGCTTGACAGACCTTTCTGTCAGCGCTCTTACGATCTCCGGCACGAATCTCTTTGTCGGAACTTGGGGCGGCGGCATCTGGAGAAGAGCGCTGTCTGATATGATCACTTCAGTGGAAAAGCTCTCGAACGACTTGCCGGCGCATTTTAGTCTTGACCAGAATTTTCCCAACCCATTCAATCCTACAACATCAATCTCATTCACTCTTCCCTCACGCTCAATAGTTTCATTAAAGGTTTTTGACGTTTTGGGAAGAGAAGTATCAACAATTGTTTCCGGAGAATTACCGGCGGGCAGTTACACCCGGCAATGGAACGCCGCGAACACGGCAAGCGGAGTGTATTATTATCGTTTGCAAGCAGGGACATATAACGAAACGAAGAAACTACTGCTATTGAAATAACTGCAGTTTGAGACACTGCGATGCCACGCGATCCCTCTATGAGTGGCCGTAACGTATCATGTTAAAATCCAACAACAACCCTGCGATGTAAGATCTAAACCGTGTTAGGGCGCAGCTTATCGAGGTCTGGAATATCTGCACCTAATTTCTCAAATATCAACTGAGGACCATCATGAGAAGCTTGATTTCAAAAAGATTGTTTTGGGCGTTCATTCCCTTTTTGTATGCGAATGCTTTATTTGCTCAGTATTCAAATGCTACAATGAACGGACAATGGCTTCTGCATGGCGGCCCCTTCAGTACCGCCAATGCTGAGGCAGATACCAGTTTATTTTATATCGGCTTTGATGCCAACGGGAACATAACTGATTGGGAAAATTTTGGTCCCGTGGGAGGCACTGATTCTGTGACTGCAAGCGGAGTCGTTTCAGTTACACTTTTAATAGGCAATAACAGCGGGGCATTAGTTGATACTGCTCGCTTTCCGGCGCAACTGACTTCCCAAAACTACGCTTCCATGGGTCCGGGCGAGGCATTATCAAGAATACTCGACCTAGGTGCTCTGACCGATTCATTGGTCGGTATGGTAAGTTCTCCGATTGCCGGTCAAAGAAATATTACACTTCATTTGAATAGTCAGGGCCAAATTATTTCTTCTACGGGATTGACTCCTCCTGTTTCCGGAAGAGTGTATTCTGACTCAGGAATATTTATGGGGCATATAAGAACGGGAGATTCCACAATGTATACTGTGGATACCTTAGGCAGTAGTTGGGACGAGTTTACGATAATTGGTTCTTATAGTAATGATTCTTTAAACGGGATAGCTGATTTTGATGGTCCGCATAACCATTCTCCTCGTGGTACAGCCAGTCTCATTAGAATGGGCATCGCAACTGCAACCGGTGTAGCTCAAACGAAAACAAGAGGTGTGCCTGAGAGCTTTTCGCTGTTCCAGAATTATCCCGATCCTTTCAACCCATCAACGATAATTCAGTTCACTGTTCCATCCCAGGGGCGTGCAGTCTTAAAAGTATTCAATGTACTGGGGCAGGAGGTCGCAACGCTCTTCAACGATGAAGCCGCCGCAGGCGTGATCCATCAGGTGCAGTTCAACGGGTCGAATCTTGCAAGCGGGATATATTTCTCGCGTTTGGAGTTTGGCGGGAAGATGCAGGTGAAAAAGATGCTGCTGTTGAAGTAACATGACTTGACACATTCGCACTGAATATTTATATTATTGCCGACCTGTGCGACTACCCCTCCCAGGTTGTCGCACCTTGAAAGGGTCAGCCCGGCGTTCCCCCCCAATGCCGGGCTTTTTTATTGGCTTTGAGAGAACATGACACCTAAGAACAGACGAATAGTATTGGTTCAATCACAGAATCTATTAAAATAGGGAAACGCCGCCTAACCAGTCGCTCCCGCCAAAAGACGGCGGGTCTCGCAAAGAACGCTCGACAAGCCACGCGGAGCGTGATAGCGAAAAGCGCTCAATGACTGAACCAGCCGTCGGCGATTTGGCCGCGCGTATAGACTACCATTTATTTGGCTGCACGTCGCCGCTCTACGAGTCTACGACTCGTAGAGTCGTAGACAGCTTAGCTCCGCAACCATCTTTCCAAGCTGAGGTCAGAATTACCTTTGATCAGCATATAATTACCACTTTTCACATCGAACCACGCGTTTTTCATAGAAAAAATGTAGTTATCAATTTTGGTACGGTAATTGAAACAAATAGGTCGAACAAAAATAGGTTCAATCCATCCCCGACCAAGTGAAAAATAACGGGAAATATCTATGGGAC
>CAWJKX010000030.1:0-9223 GCA_963843065.1 uncultured Bacteroidota bacterium | reverse complement strand
ATAAAAATGATCAAACTGAAGAGTGTCAAACAACTCCGGTTCTGCCCCCGGCTGAGGGAAAACTAATTTAAGTTCGTTCCCTCTTTTCAGAATCAACTCCGCTCCAGCTTTTGGGCTTACACAAATCCAATCCACATCTCGCGGCGACCTCTTGGTTCCATTTGTTTCTATAGCGACTTCAAATCCTTCTGCATGAAATGCTTCGAGGAGTTCATCATCAAGTTGTAGGAGGGGTTCACCTCCAGTGCACACAAGGAACGGATTGGCATTGGCAAGTTTTCCTTCCGGCCATTTTCCCTTCACTGCTTTGGCAAGGTCTCTTGGAGATACAAAATGTCCTCCTCCCGGACCATCCACACCGAAAAAATCAGTATCACAGAATTTGCAGACAGCCGATGCTCGATCCTCCTCGCGCCCGGTCCAAAGGTTGCACCCGGCGAATCGGCAAAAGACCGCAGCTCTTCCGGTGTTGGCTCCCTCACCTTGAAGGGTATAGTAAATTTCTTTGACTGCGTATCCCATTGCGCTCTTTTATTAACTTCTAATGTAAGAGATCGGATCCTTCAAATGGTTCTCGGAAAAACCTTTAAGTCGGAGCTGGCAAGCATCACATCTTCCGCACGCTTCACCAGCCAGGGAAGGGTCGTAGCAGGTGCTTGTCAGAGAATAGTCGACACCCAAATCGAGCCCCTTTTTGATAATCTGAGCTTTTGAAAGCATGATCAATGGCGCATGAATCGTAAGCCGTTGTCTGTTCTCGGCGCCGGCTTTTGTCGCAAGATTGGCCATTGTCTGATAGGCTTCGATATACTCGGGGCGACAGTCGGGATAGCCGCTATAGTCGAGAGCGTTGACGCCGATAAAAATATCGTTGGAACCTTCCACTTCAGCCCACGCCAGAGCGAATGAAAGAAAAATTGTATTGCGAGCGGGAACATACGTCGCCGGTATTTCGTGCGACATCTCGTCCAGGCTTCGGTTCTTTGGGATCTCAATAGCACTCGTGAGTGCTGAGCCGCCAAACTCCCGGAGGTCAATTTTAGCGACCACATGCTTCAAAACGCCGTGAGCAGCCACAATCCTTCTCGCCGCCTTGATCTCATAGTCATGTCGTTGGCCGTAGTCGAAGGAGAGAGCGAGAATGCTGAATCCCTCCTTCTTTGCGATTGCCAATGTTGTCGTCGAATCGAGGCCGCCGCTTAGCAAAACGACAGCTTTTTTTAGATTCTCAGGCATTTTCCCTCAATTGCTTGCGCTTTCATGAATATTTTAATATCGTTAGTGTACTGAAAAAAAAAGAAATTTCAAACCGGGACAGAACGGAAAGACACAGACACAGGATTTATCGAAGGCTCTATTTTTAGATACGTTCTTCCGTGAACAAGTCTCTGGCAACATTCTGACATCATCTATAGAGGATAACTTTGTTCACCGCCGAAGGAAAGTCATTCGAATTCATTGATGAATCCCACATCCGTCCGGATTTTTTGGAAACATTTCCGTTCGACAGCGCGGATCAATACATTCGGACAGAAACGCAAGAATTCTCCGCTGTCTGCCCCTTCAGCGGTCTTCCTGATATCGGCAAGGTCATCATCGAATACTATCCCACGGGCGGAAAATGCATCGAGCTTAGGTCCCTGAAATACTATTTTATTTCATTTAGATTAGTCGGCATTTTTCAAGAAGGTGTTACAAAACGAATTTACGCTGACCTCAAGAAGTCGCTAGAGACAAAACGGCTGAAAGTAACAACAATCTATAACACAAGAGGTGGATTCGATACAACCTGTATCGAAGGATCTTTCTGAGTCGCTCAACACGCTGTCGACTGAGAGACTCAGAACAGCAGGGTCAGACTTCGACGCTATCTTAAAAAAAATAGCGTAGAGGCGTATTAAACCGCGACATGTGTTCATTACTTAAAACAAAAAACGGATTTCAAGAGAAATACTCTTCAAATCCGTTTATTTATTTCGTGAGCGTGGGTGGGCTCGAACCACCGACCCTCTGCTTAAAAGGCAGATGCTCTACCCCTGAGCTACACGCTCGACAACAAATTCAAGTGAATATAAATTTAATATATCATTTTTTACGCCGACATGCAATAGAATGCACCCCGTCGTTGTCCGCGCTATTATGGTTTGCCAAAGCTTAAGTATTCCTCTTCTTCAAAATGCATTTCTTTTTTTGCACCAAAAAAATCATTGTATCACAAATACATAATTTGTACCTTTAGGTCGGAAAAAATAATTCCTGCAAACAATCCAGGGCATCCCCCATGAAATTTGACCAACTGATTCAGAAACTTCTTCCAAAAGACGACAAATTCTTTACACTACTGGAAGAGTCCGCTCAAAACCTCGTTAGGGCTGGGGAAGTCATGAAAAAGCTCGCCCATACAAAAGATAAGTCCGAACTCAAGATATTAGTCAATCAGATCCATGACCGTGAACACGAGGGTGATACCGTCACACATAAGATATTCTCTGAATTGAACTCGACGTTCGTCACCCCTCTTGACAGAGAAGACATCCATACCCTTGCGTCATCTTTAGACGACATATTAGACCACATGGACGGTAGTGCTGGGCGGTTTGTTCTCTACAAATTGAAAAACTGGCCGCCAAGGATGGCGCAATTGGCCGATATCCTTACACTTTCCATCAATGAGCTCCATCGAGGAGTAAGTCTACTCCGGAATATTCAGCAATTTGACGAGTTGCAGAAAGTTTTTCTCAAAGTCAATGAATACGAAAATGATGCTGATGCAGTTTTTGAACAGGCTGTCGCAGAACTTTTCGAAAAAGAAAAAAGCCCGATCCAGATCATTAAGCTGAAGGAAATATACGTGGGATTAGAGACTGCAACGGACAAATGCGAAGACGCCGCAAATGTGCTTGAAGGAATTGTGATCAAGCATGCCTAACCACTCCATTCATTTGAAATAATGCTAACCTTAATCGTTTTTATTATTTTCGTTGCATTGATTTTCGATTTTCTGAACGGATTTCATGATTCTGCAAATTCAATTGCCACCATCGTATCGACCCGGGTGCTTACGCCGCGCAAAGCAGTTGTGTGGGCGGCTTTTTTTAATCTAATTGCAGCGTTTCTCTTCGACGTCCGCGTGGCCAAAACGATCGGCGAAGGGCTCGTAAAGCTTGGGAGCGTCAATGAATATGTCATTCTTTGCGGACTGGTGGGAGCAATCGTCTGGAACTTAATTACATGGTACTCCGGTCTTCCTTCAAGTTCATCTCACGCGCTTATGGGAGGCTATGCCGGTGCCGCTATTGCCAAAGCTGGATTCGGTTCAATTCTCTATGGGGGTTGGACCTTGACACTCGTCTTCATCGTCCTCGCACCTATCATTGGAATGTTGATCGCGTTTGTAATGAGGGTCATCCTCATGTGGATATTCAACAAGAAACCATCGTCAAAGATCAATCGGCTCTTTCGCAGGCTTCAATTGTTGTCAGCGGCGCTCTACAGTTTGGGACATGGAACCAACGATGCACAGAAAACAATGGGTATCATTACGGGGTTGTTGGTCTCATCCGGATACTTAGCAACATTTCACGTTCCGTTTTGGGTGATCATATGTTCGCACATCGCGATTGCCACGGGAACGTTGTTCGGAGGGTGGAGAATTGTGAAAACTATGGGAACGAAAGTGACCAAACTGAAACCGGCCGACGGATTCTGCGCTGAAACAGCCGGCGGCATTACTCTGCTTGCAACGGCATTCGGAGGCATTAGTGTAAGCACAACCCACACGATCACGGGAGCCATTATGGGAGTCGGTGCAACAAAAAGATTGTCTGCCGTTCGGTGGGGAGTTGCGGGGAGAATTGTGATAGCGTGGATATTGACGATACCGCTTTCTGCTTTAGTTTCCGCTCTGACATACTGGATTCTTTCGCCATTGTTCCGGTAAAAAAAATCCTGTTGTAAATACCAAGCCGGTTCTCGACTCCTGCATACTCAAGTTAACTTTGGGAGATCACTTCAGGCTGCTGCCCTGGCATAGAAGAAGCGCTTTCCACTTTCTTCTTTCGGTAGATAATCCCAACCGGGATAATAATACAATACCCGACGAGAAGCAGTATCGGCGCGACGGTCAATGCCATAAAACCATCCCACGGTTCCATCCCAAGCGCGACGTAGCCCAGCACAACAACTACAACTCCGGCAACGAGAATTTTGTAATTGACCGCCTCGAGCGGAAGAATTTCAATTTTCTTCGCTTTTCGCTTTGCAGGTTTCTCTTTTTCTTTGCTTGCTTTAGCCATCGTTTTACCTTGTGTGACAAAATATAGATTAGTAAAAAAAAAGCCCGGCGTTGGGGGGGAACGCCAGGCTCGACCCTTTCTAGGTGCGACGCTCAGGGGAGGAAGCGTCACACAGGTCTGATGTAAATATAAGGAAAAAAAATGAAAAGTCAATAATAAAAGGAATAAAAAAGTTATCTGCGTACTCGCCACTTTTCATGGTATCGAAATCCTCGCCCGTGTTCGATATTTCATAATTCTTCCAGCAATAAATTCTTGCGCAACTTTTCGATATCATATTCAGACAGATCGGAAAGTCTCTCGATTTCATTTATGAAAAAGATCTTCTGCGATGCCTTGAGTGCGTTTGTCCGCTCCGAACCGTCGTCTATTTTCCAATCATGAATGAGCGAGACTAAAAACAACCAATGCATCATATCGGCGAAGCATTCTTTGTTATAAAACCATGTGTTCATTGTAAAGATTGACTTTAATAAACTCACGCACGTCATAATCGTCAAAAAGTTGTTCCATCCTTAGGAAACGATTATGTTCGTCTGCATCGGTGAGAATGCTCCGATGCTTTGTCATGATACGCAAAAGACAAATATCACGTTGGCTCTGCTCACGGCTCCTTCCAGCGGCCAAGAGAATTTTTCGAAAAGGTTTCTCAAGATTCAACCTTGCGATCAATCCAATCCTCGCAGAGGCGGTGGTGTCGGCCGGATCAAAATGGGAAAGCTTGTCGGCGACGAGCCAGGAAAGCAAAAGCCCGCAATTGCCCGGCTGGCGAAGCGTTCTATAGACTTTCGTTTTACGGAATCCACTTTCCCAGTCGCTCTTTTGACTTTTGACCTTTGTCGTGCGAACAGGTTGCAGAAGTTGCCAGATAGTTCCAAGCGCGGAAATATCTCGTAAGAAGTCCTTTCCGATCGTTCCAATATCATTGTCCGCTTTGATATATTTTTTCACTTCGTTTGCAAATCCCGTGAAGTGATGATGAACATCATCAATTTGGACTCCTTTGTCTTTAGGTTTGGCAGCGCTCAAGCAGTACATTGTCAAAGCATGAATATTGTCTTGAGAAAGGAGAAGTTTCATGGCGTCATGGATCGGTGCTTGCCGCATCTCTACGAGGGCTTGTCCAATACTCTGCACGCCGCCTCCATGAAGCTTGCGGGCGATGGCATGATACTCCCCCGTTTCATCGTAGATTTCTCTGAAATCCAGGAAAATCTGATATTCAAAAGCCTTCAGTTCCGCATACATCCCACGATCGTGAAGTTCTTTTCCGGAACGAATATATTCGAGACCGGACTTGTAGTCTTTGAACAAATAAAAATAATTATTCCCGGAGTTCAATGCTAAGGCCTGACCAAGAGTCCGTTCTTGACTTTTCCTGTCTCCTCCTTCAGATGGCGCTGATTTCAATGCAGCCAATCTGATCCATCCCTGGCATTCCTGGAACTTATTGTGATAGAAAATCAGCGCCCGTTCGCCGCCGGACATATTTGAGTATGCAAAAACATTATGATTGACATGTCCTCGCGAATCGTGAAAATCATACAACTCGAAATTTGCGACGTCGCTGAAAAGGTGCCTCCTCTTCATGATGGGAAACACTTCATGCTCATGCCGCAAAACCAACTGGCCATCCGGGAACTCATCGTAGTATGCGCGTTTATATTCCATCCCGTATTTTTCCGTGTACCCTTCGATCTGCCCGTGGCCGAACATCGGGAGTCCCGGAAGGGTCACCATCATCAACGCAACGCCGAAATACTTATCATCTTTCCCAAACTGCGCGATCGCAGTCTGCTCGTCCGGGTTGCTCATGAAATTGACATACCTCTTCAGAATTTCCGGGTTAAACACCAATGTATTCTTGATGAGTTGATGGTACTTTTCATTTTCTTCCTTCATCAGCATGTGCATAAACGCACTGTTGTACACGCGGTGCATCCCCAGCGTGCGGACAAAATATCCTTCCATCAACCAAAACGCTTCGGCCAGCAGCAAAGTGCTCGGCATGTACTGGTTTATCCTGTCGACAACATCCCGCCAAAATTCGCTCGGGAATAATTTGTCGAATTCTTCTTTACTCAACGCGTGGTCTGCTCGAGAGGGGATGTCCCCTCCCGTTCCCGGCTGAGGATACCAGAGCCGTTGAAAATGCTTTTTCGTCAGAGTCATTGCCGCGTCGAATCTGATGATCGAGAATTTTCGGGCTACGTGAAAAATTGTCTGAATGACCGCTTCCCGCACATCTGCACGAAGCAGGTCCAATTGGGCAGTATCGTTCCATGGCATATTTGTCCCGTCATTCCCGTGATACACGTACGTCGTCTTTCCGGTCCTGTTGTCGATCCTTTGAAAGACTACGGCAGCATCTTTTTTCGACCAATAGCCGTCTTCGATGCGAAGCTGGACGTCCTGGTTCTCCGATAGGTCTCCCCCTGAAAACCGATAATTCGGGAAAGGACAATACTCCGATTGAATAAAATATTCAGGATGCTCCACAATCCATTTCGAATAAATGCCCATATGGTTCGGCACCATATCTCCCGCAAGACGGATTCCCCGCTGCCATGCGCGGCTGCTCAAGTTCTGGAACGCCTCTTCGCCTCCAATGTCTCGCGCAATCTCATATTCATACAACGAATATGCGGACGGCACCGCTTCGGGATTTCCCGTCCACTGTTTGATTTTTCTCGACGCATTACTTCGTTCCCATAAACCGATGAGCCATAATCCGGTAAAATTCCACCTCGCCAGCTGGTCCAATTCTTCGTCTGGAATCTCGTTCAACTTGACAATGGAACGGTGATATTTTTTTGAAAGTTGGTCCAGCCACACGTACGTATTTTTTGCCAGAAGAATAACCTTGGGCATCCACTCCAAATCCGTCGTAAAGCGTTCAGCTTCAAAAGATCCGTATGAATGATGCCCCGATGACCCTGCGGCGTCATACGAAGGAACAACAGCAAAGGAACCGCCGCCGAATACAACTTTATTTTCTTCCTGAAGCAGGTCCAGGCCTCCCATAATTCTGTCTAAGAATTTTGACGAAAGGAGCATTCCCCATTTTGATTTGATATACCCCAGCTGAGCCTCAAGACTGTCAGGATGGGCGAGAATTGGGGCGCGCAGCAGGTCGAAAATAAATTGATTTTCAGGCCCAAACGTCTTTTCCGTCCTGAAAAAATTGTTCCAGCGCGTTGATAAGCGCCGGGTACTTCGTTTTCGCTGAAAGCAATTTGTCGGAAAACAACTCGTTGAACTTTGCGGCGGCGGGATTGAAATTGGTCAGATACAACAGTATTAATTCTTCAATCGTAATGTGCTGGTTTGACCTTCCCTCGGTTCTTCCCGCCAAATATTCTGCGGCCAGTGATTCCTTTTTATAGACGCTGAGCGGGGGAAAGAGGGCAACGAAAGAGTCAATTGTGGTTTGGAGGTCATCCTTACCGAGATTGATGTTGAGATAGCTTTGCGCACGTCCAAAAACGCCCGGATTTGCAGTCTCTTCGTACACTCGTAGGATGTAATGGTATATCTCATCGATCAACCCCAGCGCGTTCAACTGCCCGGCCCTCACTCCCTTCTCCGGAAACCGGACAAGGTCGTGCGCGTCGTTCAGTTTCTTTGCAAATACCCTCGCGGCGTGAAAATTCGGAAAGATTGCGTTGCCGTTGATGGCAAAGAGAGATTCGTCAAACTTGTATTTGTCCCTTACATCTGCAAGGATATGAAATTCACATTGTGGAGTGCCGTTGTCAGCACTGCGATGGAGTGATGGAAAGGAGGTGCATCGAATGAACAGCGGAGCAACGTTCATGTGGTAAGGTTTTGGAATTTGGCCGGTTGATGGCATCATTGCGCGTTAAGCATCTCCTGCACCATGTTGATAATACGCATTTTCCTGGCATACTTCAAATCCATTCTTACATGAACTCCAGTTCCAATGTGGCATCGGCGTTTCGCGCCGCACTGCGGGGCTTCTTTTGATTGATGTTGAATTGTTTCTCAAGCGCCTCAAAAGAATAGCCGAAGGGTTCCAATAAGGTTGCCGCTGCTTTCAGCGCAAATTCGGTATAGATTTCAACGTCGTAACCGTCTTCGAACGCGTATAACGCCAGCGGTTTTGCTTTTTCCGGCTTGTGTTTGCCCGACTGATCGAGAATGATAAACTCGATCGATTCGCCGGCAGAGAGATGAACGCCCATGCTTTCCACAAGCTTTGAGACAACAGCACTGATGCTGTTGTTCGTGTATTCTTCCGCTTCCTTGGTGATGCGGCGCCGTAGCACAAGCTCCATCGGATTCGCTTTTCCGCTGCGCAATAGTGAAACAGACTCACGGACAGTTTCAAGCAAATCGGGGAGCATCGTGCGCAGTTCCTCCACCCTTTTCGCCCCCCCCATCTTCTCCAGCATCGCCGCCTGCATCGCTTTGATAAATTTCGGCGTGTCGTGCCGGCGCGATTCGATGCCGCGCATTTTCATCTCTCCCGTCTGATACCATCCCACGTAGCGGTTAGCGGTTGTGATCTCCGGGTCCTGTTTCGACGCCGGAAAGAGTATCCAGTTATAGATACCTTCGAGCGAAATATCGATACCGACACGCTCTGCGATCGTTTGACAAAGTGATTGGTAATCCTTTTCCGTCGCCCCTTTTTTCTTCAACCACATACAATCGATGATCGCATGAAGCATCTCAAAACCGTTTTCTTCCGCAATCTCTTTTGCCTCAAGGATCGCATCGCGGGAAAAGGCATTGACCGATTCGTGTGCTTCGATTTTTCCGAAACGTGCATTTTTGTAACCGAGATATCCGAAACAGCTCACCAGCATCCACTTGAGCGCGCTTTGTCTTCCATCGTACCGGCGGAAAAGGGCTTCGTCCTTTCCTTTGTATTTCTTCTTCATTAATTTGTAGTATGCCCGTTT
>CAWJKX010000029.1:0-46183 GCA_963843065.1 uncultured Bacteroidota bacterium | reverse complement strand
ACCCCACGGCTGATTCAACCCAGCCACGATTTCGCAGCTGACTCCGCGATAGGCAATATCCCATACATGTGCCCCTTCGACTTCGTGACAAACCCGCACACACCGGGTGCAAAGGATGCAGCGATTGCGGTCAATAACAAAGTCCTTGTGCGATGCGTCAAGCGTCTTCTGCGGGTAGAGGTACGGAAAACGGACGTACGTTAACCCTGTTTCGTAGGCAAGATTCTGCAGCTCGCAGTTGCCGTTGACAACGCACACGGCACATTGATGGTTGCCTTCGGAGGCGAGAAGCTCGATGATCGTGCGACGGTATTTTTTTAATTGTTCGGGTACTCGTCCGGACGATCATTCCTTCCACCGGCCGGGTTGTGCACGCCGGGAAAAGTTTTGAAGAGCCTTCTATTTCGACCAAGCATAAACGGCATGCCCCGACATCCGACAATCCGTCAAGATGGCACAGTGTCGGGATGTGAATCTTATGCTGCCGTGCGATTGTGAGGATTGTATCGCTGTCGTTAGCGCTCAGTTGTTCGCCGTCGATCGTTAATGTAATAATTGCCATGAAAAATTCCTGTTACGAGTGAATGCTCTCGCCTTTTTCGTCCGCAGAAGAAACGAAAGTCATCGGCTCGACGAGCACGCGGTCATATTCCTTGTGAAAGTACCGGAGAGTAGAGATTACCGGATTTGGTGCATTTTGTCCTAATCCGCAGAGGCTCGTTTTCATAACCATAGCACAGAGTTCTTCGAGCAATGCGACATCGTCTTTTGTAGCTTCCCCCTTAGAAATCTTGTCAAGCAATCCGTGAATGTGGACAGTCCCCACGCGGCATGGAATGCACTTGCCGCATGATTCATCCTTGCAAAACTCCATAAAATATTTTGCAACTTCGACCATGTTCGACGTGGAATCCATCACAATCATTCCGCCGCTACCCATAATCGACCCGACGGTTGCAAGGGATTCGTAATCAACGGGCAAATCCAAATATTCTTTTGGAATGCAACCGCCTGAAGGACCGCCGGTTTGGGCCGCTTTGAACTCGGTCCCGTCCAGCGTTCCGCCTCCGATATCGAAGATTACTTTGCGAAGCGGAATCCCCATCGGAACTTCGATAAGCCCCGTGTTTTTGATATTCCCGGCAAGAGCAAAAACCTTTGTCCCGGCACTTTTCGGCGTACCGATGGAAGCAAACCACGCACTCCCACGAACAACTATCGGAGCGATGTTCGCGTACGTCTCGACATTATTGATAAGTGTGGGCATCCCCCATAAGCCTCTTTCCGACGGATATGGCGGTCGAGGTCTGGGCCTTCCACGCCGGCCTTCAATCGAGCGAAGCAACGCCGTCTCTTCGCCGCAAACAAACGCTCCAGCGCCAATCCGCAAATCTATCCTGAAATTAAACTGCGACTCAAAAATCCTGTTTCCCAGCAAGCCAAGCCGCTCCGCCTGCTTGATAGCAAGCTTCAGTCGCTCTATCGCGAGCGGGTATTCTGCACGGATGTAAATAAATCCTTGGTTCGCACCAATCGCATAGCCGGCAATCGCCATCCCCTCGAGAATTCTGTGAGGATCTCCTTCGAGAACGCTGCGGTCCATGAACGCTCCCGGATCTCCTTCATCCGCATTGCAGATCACATATTTTTGTTCGCTCTTCGCCTTGTGAACGATTCCCCATTTCAACCCGGTAGGATATCCCGCTCCACCCCTGCCGCGCAAACCGCTCTTCCGGATCTCTTCGATCAGTTCAATCGGCTGGAGCTCGGTGAGGACTTTTGCAAGGGCATCGTAACCGCCGACAGCGATATACTCTTCGATGCTTTCAGCATTGATCTTACCGCAGTTTTCCAGGACAATTTTTTGCTGAGAAGCAAAAAAAGGAGCGGAAGTATCGACGAGATTCTCTTTGACTTTTGTTCCGCGGAGAATATGTTCTTCCACAATTTTCTTCGCCGCCACTTCGTCGACGCGCTGATACAGACTCTCGTCGGATTGGAGTTTTACCAGCGGACCTTCACCGCACAATCCCATGCATCCCGTCCCGAGCACTTCACAATTTCCCTCGAGACCATTTTCTTTTAATGATTTCGTGAGCGCCGCCTTCGTCGCATCTGCGCCGCATGAATTACAGCCGGCTGCCGAACAATACAGTATTCGGTTCTTGTGCCCTTGCTGGCGCGCCTTTTCCTTGTCCGCTAATTCCCGCAGATCTTCAATTGTCATGCAGCTACCTCCTCGGTTGCCAACTGCCATTTCTTGATTCTGTTACCGCGCTTTCCGGAGTCAATTTGCCCGCAACGTTATCGTCGAGGACCGCAACCGGAGCCAGGCCGCACGAACCGACACACCGCGCTTGAATGAGAGAGATTTTGTTGTCCGATGTGGTCTCCCCGAGTTTGCATTTACAATGTTCTTCGACTGACTTCTGTATTCCAGCGGCGCCTTTCACATAACATGCGGTTCCCATACACAGAACAAATGTATGTTCCCCTTTCGGCTTCAATCTGAAGAAGTGATAAAACGTTGCAACGCCGTACACCGTGCTGAGGGGAAGTTTCAACGACCGGGAGATATATACCAGAAGATCGTTTTCAAGAAAACCGAAAATACCCTGTGCTGCGTGCAGCACTTCGATGAGCGCATCTCCGCGTGAATGATTTTTTGTAATAGTGCGGTCGAGCAACTTAAATCGATTGTCGCCGCTTGGGTGTCCGTTTTTTGCAGTTGTGGGTTGTTGAGACATGAAATTGGAAAAATGTTTAACTTGTGACGTGAAATCTTCCGCGGGGAATGAAACTCAGCGTAGACAAAAGCATTGAGGAGGTAAACCTTCTGGCCCTCAAACCCATGCCACATAAAACCGCATCAGAAACAATTCCTAAACTACTCAACCTTACGCAAGCATCATACCAAAAAAATTTGACCAAAGCGCAATTTCTGACGCCACGGAAAACGACAATTCTCAATTCTGAGAGAATAATGCTCCATTTTCTGCGAAAAATCCGCTTGCGCGAATGAAGAGAAAATTCAAACATTGAATTAATATACAAAAGGATCGAGCGAACGATAGAAACCCTAGAGATTGATAGCTACCATTGAAATCAATTTAATTTGAACCCTGGCTTACAATGGAAAATATTTCGTTCGATAGCAGTTGCACAACTCTTCCTGCTGCGTGTAAAACTTCAGATGACAAATTCTTGCCGGATTCAAAATTCTTCCCCTCAACTCCGAAGATAATCAACCTTGGCGGCAGAGTGTTCATACTTCGCGCCAGCTCAACAGCTTGAGCGACGCCAAACGCGTGAGTTGAAAATAACCGAAGACCACTCGGAAATGTTCCTGTTCGTACATCAATACGGTAAACGGTTCCTGCTGGAACTCCGGACGATACAGCATCGACCAGATAGACATTGTCAGCTTCATTCAAAATATCCATCAACGCAGCGCCTTCGCCGGATTGTTCAATCACCGTCACGCCCGGAAGTTTTTTTCCTTCGATTGCTCGTGCGACAACGATGCCGGCACCGTCGTCGGAACGGAATTCATTTCCAATTCCTATGACCAGTATTGACGAACGCAAATCTTTCATTCGACTTCAACAGCTTTGGATACAAATCGCGGATTGCGAATATTCGACAGCCGGGGGCGTTATTCTTCAATCTCCAGCTTCAGAAAATGCGTTGCGCAGGAAATGCATGGATCGTAATTGCGGACGCTTTGTTCGCAAAGCCATGTCAGTTGTTCTTTCGGCATCGCAATATTCTTAATGACGATGTTCCGGAGGTCGAGTTCGATTGAGCGCTGGTTCTGCGACGTCGGCGGAACGATCTTGGCATCGGTAATCATCCCGTTTTCGGCGATTCGGTAACGGTGATACAATATTCCGCGGGGCGCTTCGGTGCAACCGAACCCGAGCCCGGGCCGTGGAGGCACTTCGACAGCAGGCTTTTCAGGCGGCTCATATTGATCAATGATTCGCAGGGCTTCCTCGCTCGCATAGAGTGTTTCAAGCGACCGTGCAATGATACTCTTGAACGGATTTCGGACCACAGGAAGAAAATGAATTTCACGCGCCAGCTCTTTTGCCGTCGGCGTAAGCTTCTCAAAATTTAAGTTGAACCGCGCCAATGGACCGACGTGATACGCCCCCCGCTCTTTCAACACCGACTGCAACGCATTTGAGTATGAGACATGCTCTTCATGGAAATAGAATTCGTACTCTTTGACATTGATGTCGAGTCCCTTGTTCGAGATAAGCCGCCCTTCATTGAACGGATACTCGTTAGGATGAGACAGCGCTACGAACTCGTAGTCTCGTTCAAACTCCGGAAACGGGAGCGTTGCACTCCACCGAACCATTTCAACCGCCGCATCGCGCAGCCATTTCAATTTTTCCACGATCGGAAGAAATTCCTTCTTTGCCGGAACGCGATAAAAACCGCCAACCCGCACATTGATCGGGTGAATTTCTCTCCCACCGAGCAGAGCAACAAGGTCGTTTCCGATCTTTTTCATTTTTAACGCCTGTTGCACAACGGCAGAATGGTCTTTGGCCAATTCCAGGACATCTTCGAAACCGAGAAAATCTGGAGCATGGAGCATATAGACATGAAGCACATGACTCTCGATCCACTCTCCGCAGTATAACAACCTGCGAAGAGCGCGAAGTTGTCCGTCAACCGAAATGTTGAATGCATTTTCCATCGCGTGAACAGAGCTCATCTGGTACGCAATCGGGCAGATGCCGCAAATTCGAGAGGTAATGTCCGGCGCCTCGGAAAAATTCCTTCCGCGCAAAAATGCTTCAAAAAACCGCGGCGGCTCGAAGACTTTGAATTTCACATCCGCGACTTCGTTGTTTTTAATCTTCACATAAATCGAACCTTCGCCTTCAACGCGTGTGAGGTAATCCACCTTGATTGTTTTATCATTCATGGGAGTCGCTCTCCCTTCTGAAGGCTTCGGCGTACGCATTGAAATTGCGAAACGCGAGTTTTATTTCTTGTTCCGTCGCTCCACTGTCGACAAATTGCTTACTGAGGGAGGCGGTATTGGCGCTGTCCATCGGGCCAAAACATCCGTAACACCCCCGATGAAACGACGGGCACAGCGCACCGCAGCCTACTTGTGTGACAGGACCGAGACAGAATGTTCCGCTGGAAACCATCACGCAAACATTCCCTTTGAGCTTGCATTCGATGCAAACGCTGTGCGAAGGAATATTCGGTTTTCTTTTGTGGAGAAACGCAACGATAACTTCGATGAGTTGAAGCTTGTTGATCGGACAACCGCGAAGCTCAAAATCGACGTGGACAAACGAACCTATAGGAAGCGAGCGGTCAAGCGCTGATATATACTCGGGGTTTGCATACACGATGCGCGCAAATTCTTTCACATCTTTCCAGTTGCGCAACGCCTGAATACCCCCTGCCGTTGCGCATGCGCCGATAGTGATGAGCGTGCGGCATTCTTTTCTGATGGCACGGATGCGCTCCACATCGTGCGGAGTCGTCACGCTTCCCTCAACCACGCCGAGGTCATACGGCCCTCGCACCATTTTGCGGCTTGCTTCCGGGAAATACGAGAGGTCGATCGCGCCGGCAACGGCAAGCAGTTCATCTTCAGCGTCGAGAAGTGAAAGCTGACAGCCATCACACGAAGCAAACTTGTAGATTGCAACTTTGGGTTTGCGTGGATTCATATTAGATTTCCTTCTTTCCAAAGAACTCGCCTATTTGTGGAAAGGCAAACACCGGCCCGTCCTTACAGATGAATTTCGGTCCGTACTGGCAATGACCGCAAAAACCGACTGCGCACTTCATATTGCGTTCCATCGACAAGTATATTTGTTCCGGCGGGACACCGCACCGTAAAATCTCTGCTATTGTGTACTGCATCATAATCTCCGGGCCGCAAACCATCGCCATCGTCGCGCGCGCATCGAGTTTGATGTATGAGAAGAGGTTCGGAACAACACCGATGTACCCTTTCCACGTTGAATCACTCCGGTCCACCGTTACTAAAACTTCAACATCGTATTGCTTGCTCCATTGTTCAAGCTCTACTCTATATAAAAGGTCGAGCGGACTGCGCGCGCCGTAGAGAAGCAGTACTCGTCCATAGTCTCGCCGCCTCCGAAAGAGCGAATATAACACCGGCCGAAGAGGCGCCAGCCCGATTCCACCGGCAACAATACAGACGTCCAATCCGTTCGCTTTTTCGATCGGCCAATTACTTCCAAAGGGACCGCGTATTCCGATGACATCACCCCGCTTCATCAGTGAGAGAGCATTTGTCACGGTACCAACGCGATGAATCGTGTGCGCGAGAGTGTTCGCCTTCGACGGATCCGAACTAATAGAGATCGCCGATTCACCCATCCCAAAAACATACAGCATGTTGAATTGTCCGGGCAAAAACGAAAACTCTGCGCCATTGTGCCCCATATTTTCGAGCTGAAGTGTAAACGTATCGTCCGTTTCCCAAACAATTTTCCTGATAGACATCAATTGGGGAAGCATCGGGTCGCTAAGTCCATCAACTTCAATAAGAGCGGGTTGATTCATTGAGGTACTCCTTACCGTGAACCATACACATCGAGTAATTGAAGGCGTGTGGCTTCCATGCGGCTTTGGAAAACATCCGCAAGCCGTTTGAGCATTTCATAACCGAAATCATGATCCTTATCGCATTTTGTGCGTAGGCATTTCCCGTCGAGTGCCAGCGCGCGAACTTCAGCAACCGCACAGCCATCGAAGTGCCAGCGATAAGGAGAAATCAGCCACGACCAGCCGAGCACTTCACCGGGCCCGATCGTCTGAATCCTTCTTTTCCCTTTGTGGCCCGCGTGAATTTCCAGTGCGACTCTTCCGCTTCGGATAAGGAAGAACAAGTCAGCCGCCTCCCCTTCGTGACAAAGATAATCGCCCTCCTGATAATGTACGTTCTTTGCACATCCGACGAGGATTTGAAGATACTTGTCATCCAGATCCCCGACAAAAGGATGTTTCCGCAAAACTTCATTGAGATTTTCTTTTAGCATACTCGACTCCTATAAAAAACTATGTATCGTTTCGAACACTGTTGTTCCGGATCGACTCGACCTCGGCAGTAATATCAATGCCTACCGGGCACCACGTAATACAACGCCCGCATCCAACACATCCAAATGTGCCGAACTGGTCAACCCACGACGAGAGCTTATGCACCATCCATTGGCGATACCGTGCTTTGGGAGACAGGCGAAAATTTCCGCCGGTGACTTTCGCAAATTCCATTGTGAAACAGGAATCCCAACGCCGCCACCGTTCGGCACGCTCTCCGCTAAGGTCTGTTACATCCTCGACTGTTGAGCAAAAGCACGTAGGACAAACCAATGTGCAATTGGAACACATCAAGCATCGGCGCGCAACATCGTCCCAATGCGCACTTTCAAGATTGTCGGCAAGAAGTTCTTTGAGTCCTCCCGTGTTCATTGCTCTCCCCATGCTCGTTCTTGCGGCGTCGACCAGCTCTCCGGCAGCTTCGACCTCGCTCGCCTCAGCATTCTTGTGAGGAATTTCTTTTAACACTTCGCTGCCTTTGTCGCTTCCGGCTTCCGCTGCAAAATAATGAACAGCGTCTCCTACAACTTCCGTGAGGACAATGTCGTATCCTCCTTTCACAATCGGACCGGTGTTCATCGAAGCGCAGAAGCACGTTCCGCCACTCTGCGTGCAATTTATTGCGACGATGAAAATATTCTTCCGGCGAGCTGTGTAAGTAGGGTCGGAAAACTGGCCGTTCATGAACACTTTATCCTGAATCATGATTGCATTTAATTCACACGACCGAACGCCGAAAAACGCAAACCGAGGAAGAGTCTCCTTTGAAGCATCCTGCTTGATTTCCATCGCCTTTCCCTTTTTCTCAACGGTTAAGATCTTCGCCAGAGGGGGAAAAAGAAATTTCTTCCATGAATGAGGTCCGACGGTATAACCGAACAAAGCCTTATCCGCCCTGCGCTTTAACCGATACCGGGATTTCTCATGTTCATCCGTCCAACCTTCGGGAAAATCGGCGGACGACTGAATTTCGCCGTACACGATTGCATCATCGCGTACGTTCGGCCCCATGATTGCATAATCACGCTTTCGCAGGGCACCGACGAGAACATCGAAGTCTTTGCGCTGTATGATAATCATAGCATTGCACTTTCAGTGGGAGTAGGAGAAAAACGCCTCACCTGGCCGAGGATGGAATACAGTCTTTAAATGATAATCGCCACCCCCTTTCGTCGGACAGAAAATCATCTCACCCTTGACGTCTTTAGACTTTTTCAAACTTCTCTTTTTTCTCGTGGCATTCCGGACATTCTTTTGCCGTGTCCGAAGTGACGATGTACCCGCAGCAAGGACAAACGTAATACTGCGCTCTTGCGATGTATCCGCTTTTGTCCACGGCATCCTTGAATAGCCCCGCATTCCATTTATCCGCATTGAGTGAGTGCCCGAACAATTCCACCGCCTCCGGAAATTTTTCGGCCTTAGCCGTGCGCGCTAAATTAGGATACATCGATTCAGTTTCCAGCGATTCATCGCTAAACGCCATGCGGAGTGTCTGCATAACGCTGCCAACAATAATGGAATTCGCTACGTACGGAGTTACTTCGACTCCTTTACTTCGCAGGAGTGCTGCGGCCATTTCTGCATGAATTTTTTCGGAACGTGAGACAGCTTTGTACAGATTTGCAATCGCGCCAAACCTGTTTTTTTCAGCGTTCTCTGAAAAACGTGCATATTCATTGCTGATTCTCATTTCCTGGCTATATGCCGTTTGCAAATTTTGAAGCGTAATTTCCGGCTTCACTTCCTTCGCTTCATTTTTTTTGCAACCAGTAAGGAGAAAAAAAGGAAATATAAAAAGTATGATGATGACGACGAAAAGGTTAAGAAAAAGGGAGTGGAATTTCCTAAAAAGGGATGATTTGTTTACATTCATTTTGAACCCTCCTTTGGTGAAGAGCTTCCGAAAATTCTCTGACGAGTCAGAAGGAGCATGCCGGGGAGGCATGCTTTCAAAAAGACGATTTGAGAAAAAACATGTGTTCGATTTTACTCTTTATTTTCGAGGATCGTTTCCTCTGAGTCAATCTAAAACACGCTTTCTTTATGTACTCAAGGTTCATTCCACAAAAATACAGCGGTAAATCGGCAATTAGAGAGCATTTATCTATTTTTTTCTCAAATATTGAAAATGAGAACTCTCGGATTATTAGTTCTAAAAAAAACGCTCTGACTGGGTTTGCCAATCAGAGCGCACTTCGGTCTAACAAAAAGGATTTTGGCTACAGCATATCTTTCTTGTGTTTAAGGAGCTGTTTTGCGTGCCAGCCCTGCAACTCGAACCATTGAGAAGAGTTGGAAGTCTGCAGCAAGTATTTATCCTTCTCCTTAACTTCCGAAAAGCGAATTTGGACATCGCCTGCCGAAACCACAGCAGAAATCTTCGGTGTCGGCGTAATAACTGAGTCGACAAAATCGTCGGCTTCAAGATGCGATAACGAAGTCAGCAGCGATGTTACCTCACCGACTTTGGGTTTGTTATCCCCAATCATCCAAACACTGTCGTGCAACGAAAGGGAAAAAGACTCTCCGGGGTACTGATACGATATTGTTTTAATGGTTTCTTTCGGAACGTTCAATATTGTCTTGTCCCGCCAATCTCTGACTGCTTTGTTGAACCACACAGCAAGCGAACCATCTACAACAGCAACATCGTTCGATTGTTCTTTGCGAACATATGTCTCGGAATAACTTTGCCCGAGTTTTCCGACGATGAACGCAGCATGGATCTGACCCCCTTGGAATACTTTTACAAGCGTCCCGGTCGAATCGACTTGAAATATAGGACGCTTTTCCGGATTACTGGAGACAATTTCTTTTACCGCGAGGTTCTTTATTTGGTGAATCAAAGATGTTACACTCGACTGGTTGGCTCGGTACACGAGAGGCTCACTAAGCGACCACTCCGCTCCTTTTTTTTCCAATGTCGCTGCGCTCTTCGGCGACTTGATCTCGATTTTGTCGACAGCGACAGAGTCTACATCCACCAGGAATTGAGAATTACCGATCGAAATATCATTCTCCCCCGGCCGATTCATCATGAAATATGCAACCACGATTAAGAGTGCAAAAACTCCAAGGAGTACATAAATATTCTTTTTCATACCAATCGACAGAAATGTTATAATGAAGCTTCCATTGCTCTTTTCCGCGCCAGGCGAGTTCGCCATCGCGCTAGGCCATAACCGATAACCGCTATCGGCGGCAGAAAGAGGTCGCCGTACTTCAGCATTTTTTTTGTGCCATCCGAAACCTGTTCAAGCGGAGGCATGGCGACATTCTTCGACCGGATGGTTATTAATCCCGCATCGTCGGCAAGATAATCGACCATGTTGACAAAGAACGTGAGGTTGCCCGGATTCCGAGCGAAATCATCCTTCATGAAATGACCGTCTCCAACGACGATGATTCGTGTTTCTGGGCTTGACGTCAACGGCGAAGTTGATCCGACCAGTTCCGGCATCTGTTTGTCAGCGTAATAACTTTTGAACGCACCCTCCACGACAACAGCCAACGGGATGTTTGACTCGGCAAGTTCGTCGGCCGTGTAGCGATGGAACGCATCGATCATAATAAAACCTGTCTGGCGCCCGCTCCGTTTGGATGAACTCACAAGGACTTGCTCCTTCAACCCTTTGACAGCAGCAAGACTAGTATCGAGAGAACTCGCAAAATAAAAAATCACGTTTTGCAAATCTTTGACGATCAGGTTTTCCTTATTGAAGCCCGACGCCATAGGCATGTACGGAAACGGAACCTGGCTCTGCATCGTAAAGCCCGCCTGTTGCTGAACGACGTTAACGCTTGCGCACTGCGCATCACGAACAAGGTCGGTATTGACACGTGAGCCGTATTGGGCAAGCTGGTCGTCGAGATTAATATCCAACGGTTGAGCATACTGCGATTGGAGACTTGCGTTTTCTTTGTTCAGCAGGAATGCGACCTTTCCACCACGCATCAAATATTGATCAATCTGAAATTTCGAAGAATCGTTGAATTTTTTCTGTGGGGCTATCACCAATAAGGCTGAAAGGTCGGCAGGAATGCTCCCTGTGCCTGGCAAGCTGACCGGCGTAAGTTCGTACTGCGATGAAAGGGTTTGTGATGCTTGCTTCATGGTAGACAAATCCGTTTCATCGTGGCCAAGTGTGTAGCCGATGCGTTTCTTTTCCCGCGTTGTCAACCGTTTCAACGCGCTGCTGATATCATATTCCAGCGATCCAAGGTTTTGAATAACCGGCAGCGTTTCCTTCTTATCCTCATACATCATAACAAGCCCGAGATACGCCCGCTTCACTTCGAATTTATCTTCCTTCACAACCTGTACGTCCACCGGCGGAATTCCTTGCTGTTGCGCCTCTTGTTCTCCTTTCTCTCCTTCGGGATTGATGAATTCGTACTGCAGATTGCCGCCGGCATACGCTTTGTATTCGTTCAGGATGTCCAGAACCTCGCGTCGATTGTTATTGTAGGGCGACGGAAGGTCTTCCGTAAAATACGCACGCACGGTCACCCTGTCATCGAGAGAACGCACGAGTTTTTTACTCGCTTCCGAAAGAGTGTAGACTTTCTGCTTTGTGAGGTCTAGCCGCTCGAAAAGGCGAACCGAGATGACGTTCACAACAATGAGAATACCGAGCACCAGCAGTGCCCGAATAATTGCCTGATTTCGTTTTGTGTTCATTATTGTCATAAGCCGCTTCAGTATACGATTTCCAATTTGGTTACCAGTTTCTTCGCTGCAGCGAACCGATGGAAAGCAACAGCGTGAATCCCAATCATCGAGAAGAAATAAATGACATCTCGTGTATCGATCACTCCCCGAGCGATGTTTGATAAATGATAATCGATGCCAAGAAATTCTACTGTCGTCGTCATCCATTCCGGCACATAAAATAAAATCTTATCAAGCATATAGATTGCGAAAACAAACACGAAACCGAGAATAAACGCAACCACTTGATTATCCGTTACACTCGAGGCAAATAAGCCTATGGCGACATACACGCCCGCCATCAGCATCAAACCAAAATATCCTCCGACGACCGGGCCGTTATCGATGCCGCCGAGGAATGCGATGGTAACATAATAGAGAAGCGTCGGTAACAGGGCAATCCCGACCAAGGCCCAGGCGGCAAAAAACTTGCCCAGGACAATTTCAGAATCCGAAATAGGTTTCGTCGTTAGCAGTTCAATGGTTCCGTTTTTTTTCTCCTCAGACAACAACCGCATGGTAATTGCCGGAATAATGAAGAGAAAGACAGCGGGGACAACCTCGAACATCATTCGCATCGATGCGACGTTCATCAAAAATAGGTTGCTCGTGAAAAACCAGCCGACGATTCCGAGAAAGACAACGATGACAACGTATGCTACCGCTGAATTAAAATATGAACGCAATTCCTTGCGGAAGATGGGTCCGATATTCGAATATTCACTCAACAGTTTTTTAAAATCGAATTGCATGGTTTTGTCTTGTATAGATCTTAAGTTTTGGGTTTTAGGTGTTAGCCTTTTTTAGATGTTCGCTATCTACTGCTTACGGGTATCACAAATTTTAATGCCGTATGTGTGGCAGAGAAACCAACGATTTTTGTATCAACGAAGCCCGCCTTTTTCCCGGCCGCCATTACTTCCGTATCCTTAATTTTTGCATGACTTCCCTTTAACGAGACGATCCACAACGCCCCATTGCTTTTGAGAAATTGTTTCAGGCCCTTGAGTTTCAAGAGTTCTTTTTTGCTGTTTGCTGCGTAAAAAATTAAATCGGATTCTCTTCGCAGCCCCTTCACTAATGCAACATTCGTCTTGTCCTTCAATTGACTAAGAAAATCCTTATCCGTTACACCATCCACGCTTACCCGCGAGTCTTCTCTGACGCCGAGTTTGTCCAGCACACTTTTCGGGTGTAGAATTTTTTCTTCCCATTGCTCGGCTTTCTTATCGATGATAAATGATGCCGTCCCGCCGTGGAAGATAACCGTCAACTCCCCGTCATTTGCTTCGACGGATTTCATATCCTTGAATGGAATCGTGAGCCGATGTTCGCCGCGGAAAATCAGTTCGTCGGTTTCAAGCAAGGCTTTCCCTTTGAACACCTTCCTGTTGAATTTCATAGAGCAGTTGATTTCTGATCCCATACTCAATCCCAACCAACAATAAGATCCGATCAGTTCACGGTTGTCAGCTTGTGAAATACTTCTTCCAAACTCGTTGCTTCGCGGTGTATTTCAAGCAAGAGCCATTTCTCGCTCACCGCCTGACGAAAGAGATCTTCACGAATATCCGAACCTTTCGCAGCTGTAATAAGCAGCCGATGGATCCCCGGAGAAGGATTTTGGTACTGCACATTTTCAACATGCGCAAGAGCTTTTACTTTGGGGAAAATTTCGGTCATACCGTTTTCAACGTTTGCTTTCAGCTCCAGGGAAATAATGTCGGAGCCGCGAAATTCATGCTGCAATTGGTCGGGAGTTCCATCAGCGGCGATCTTCCCTTCGTTGACAATAATTACTCTGTCGCACGTTGCCTGAACTTCGGAAAGTATGTGCGTGGAAAGAATTACTGTTTTCGCACTGCCGAGCTTGCGGATGAGATTTCGTATTTCGACGATTTGATTGGGATCGAGACCGCTTGTCGGTTCGTCCAAAATCAGCACTTCAGGGTCGTGAATCATCGCTTGGGCCAAACCGACGCGCTGGCGGTACCCTTTCGACAACTCGCCGATATCCTTGTGCCGGACTCCGGACAATCCGCAAACATCTACCATCTCCCGCATGCGCTGCCGGATTTGAGGCTTCTCCATTTTATGGAGTTGAGCGGAATATTCGAGATATTCCAGAACATTCATGTCGAGATAGAGCGGATTCAACTCCGGCAAATATCCGATCTTGCGTCGTACGTCAAGCGAATTTTTTGCGATGTCGTAGCCATTAACCGTCACTGTCCCTGCGCTTGGCGGCATATAGCATGTGATGATTTTCATCGTCGTCGTTTTGCCTGCGCCGTTTGGACCAAGAAAGCCGAGAATCTCTCCCGTCTTCACGTCGAACGAAATATCGTCTATCGCTTTTTCCTCGCCATACAACTTAGTCAAATTCCGAACTGTAATGGACATTGTATTTCTGTCGAATATTATTTCAGATAAAATGAAGTGTAGTATCAGGGAAGAAAATCAAACCATACAAACTGCAATACTGTTGCTTCGACTTATTTGGACGAACGCCCTAGCTGTTTTGTTCCCTATGAAGAAGGTTATCTGTGCTTCGAATTGACGGAAACAAAAATAATAAAAAATCCTAATTCTGTCAATGTCCAAAATGCAAAAACGAGATAATGTGAGAATATTTTTTTTGTTCATTTTTCCTTCTTATCTA
Source organism: uncultured Bacteroidota bacterium (assembly GCA_963843065.1). GTDB lineage: Bacteria > Bacteroidota > Ignavibacteria > UBA10030 > UBA8401 > JAGVPT01. Next base: position 31,697 of record CAWJKX010000029.1, on the reverse strand, counting down.
TCTCATCTTTAAAACATCTTCGCGTTGCCAAACATCCTTTCATATGGCGAATCGAGTGGTTCCACCAGTGCGACCTTATTCCCTTCACTGTCAAGAATAACGGAGAACCTTCGGTATTCGACGGTTTCAGCAGTATCAAGAACGACAAATCCTATTTTCCGTAACGAGTCAAGGAATATCAATAAAATTGCCGGCACACATTCAGCCCTGCCCTTGGCCGGGACGGCATCAGCAGTTATGATCAACCATGAACTCTTGCAATTCCTCCATCCGAAACTTCCTGCGCTCCCTGCGTGGGATACGATTGAGCTTCCGTTCATCAGTCTACAGGCTAAGGGTCGGCCTAAAGCATATTGGAAACGTTTTTAGTAGCGAAAGGGAATTCGGTCATAGCGACTAACCGTTTGCAATAGCCAGTTTGGTATTACCTACAAATTTAGCATGAGCAGAGGTTTCATACAACACCTTCATCTAAAAAGCACACTTTCTGCCAATTCTCATTACAGTCTAATCAGGAATTATCGCAAAAAAATAAATTATCTTTTGAAAACAATCTCCAAAATGACTTCTTCTTGGATATATATATGCATATAAGGTAACCCAATCAACGGACAGTGCGTTCCTCGTAGGGAGACAGAGGCGCTCGGGACCAACTGAGAAACCACTGGGACGAAAGAATTGTGCAAGTCGTCTGCCACTAGGGGAGAGCGGCTGCGGCTTGCACAATTGATTGGGACGTTGAAATCGCAATATTAAGACTTTTGCAAAAGCACGCATCCGTTACCGTGTGCACAACAGTTTCCTTTTTAGGAGCAATTGAATAATCCAATTTCGGTGAAAATTACATCACGAGTGAGAGAGTTATTCTCATCTCCCATGGAGGATTTTAAAATATAATTTTCCGCCGATAAGAGATAGCCCGCGTAGCTTTTGTTTCTTTCTGACCAATTTTGTACAATTGATTCAATTCAGGCGAGCCGGCTCTGTATACTGAATCCAACGACAACGAGTGGATCATCCATCTCAATATTACCCATCGCAACAACAATCAAGAGACGCTTCCCTAATCGCCCTTCGAAATAGAGTTTGCATTAACAAAATCGTTTGCCAGTTGACATGAACATTCTTTGGATTCTGCATCCCCTTCGAAGTGCGTTTCTTGCAGGCGTACTCTTGTCCGCACAATATTGCCACGCCCAAACAGATCGAGGAGATACTGCGCAAGCAGAAATTCTTGTTAAGAGGGCGATGGAATACCATTATCAAATAGAATACGATAGTTCTATCGTTTCACTTCAAAAGGCGGCAAGGATTTTTCTAAAAGCGAAGAGTTGGGAACGATATGTTCATTGTTTGAACATCATAGCTGACTGCTTGTTGAGAAAGGTCTCGCTCGATTCAATGGAAGTTGTTTTACATCAGGCACAAGATGTGGAGAGAAAAGAACTCGAACCTAACAATCTCGAATGTGCGCTTACGTACAGCCTAACTGGTCTTTTATACATTTATAGGGAAAAGTTTGATGTAGCAATTGAAAATATCTTGGATGGGAAAACAATACGAGAAGAAAAGTTAGGAAGGGCTCACAAATACGTGGCGGCGAGCAATTATCTCCTCGGTTTTGCGTATCTCCGCAAAGGAGACTTCGATAAAGCACTTGGATTCTTTAAGGAGGCATTAAATATTTACAGCTCGATAAACGATGATGACCATTTTAATCTCAGTCTTACATTTCTCGGAATTGGATATGTTTCTTTTCTTAGAAGCGATTTCGATGTTGCATTATCTAACTTTGTGAAGGCATATTCTCTTGTGAGCAATAGTGAAAAAAAATATCTCTCCGTCGTCGCCGATTGTCATATGTGCCTTGGATTGACTTACTTCGAAAAAGGCGACCATAAACAGGCAAATACCCATCTTACATTGGCAGTAAATCTTTACCGTAAATTATTTGGTGAGGACAACTTATTTCTTGCCGGCTGCTATTCGAGATTGGGAAGTGTGTCCGAGGCCGAAGGCGATTTAGACAAGGCGATAGAATATTATCAAAAAGCGATCTCTCTGGAGAAAAAATACGTCGGCGACAAACACTCATTTATAGCACTGGATACCAGGCAATTAGGCTTGGCTTATGCAAACAAGAATGACCTGGATGAGGCGCTTCAATATTCCGAAAAAGCGCTGACCATTCATCAAAAAGTAGTTGGAAACAAACACCCGGATCTCGCCTACACCTACGAAATACTCGGCAACATTTATAAAAAGCGGAGTGAATACTCCTCTTCTCTGAAGAATTTCCAAAAAGCGTTTGCACTGCGATCTCAATTAAAGAAGTCAAACGACCGAAACGACATAGCCAATCTCTATTCGGAAATCGGCTCCGTCTATTCAGAGATGAAAAAATTTGATCGGGCACTCGAGTATTACAATAAAGCTCTTCACATCCACAACAATCTGCCGGAACCAAATCGGCCTCAACGAGCTGCAACGTTAAAAGGGATTGGAGATGTTTACGCACAATTAAGCGAACCGACCATTTCGTTGCAATATTATCAGCAAGCAATAAATACTCTCTCGCGAGAATGTACAGACACTTCAATTTACGCTAACCCAACGGAAAGTAGTATCTCTAATTGCAAAGACCTCATAGAAATACTTTCGGCAAAAGCAGCAGCGTTTAAAAAATATTATTCATACAAGTCTCATGCTCTCAGAGACCTTCAAGCAGCGCTTGCGACATACGAATGCGCCGCAAACCTTCTCAACATGCTGAGGAAAAAAATTACTACTGAAAGCTCAAAACTCTTTCTTGAAGAACAAAGCTACTCCTTGTACCAAAATGCGATTCTGGTAAGCATGAAGCTGTTCAAAGCGACGGGAGAACGACGATACCAAGAGACAGCATTTTATTTCGCCGAAAATAGCAAGGCAAATGTCCTGCTCGATGGCCTCTATGATTCTAAGGCGCAACAATTTTCCGGTATTCCGGACTCCATCATTGAAAAAGAGAGGCTGTTGAAAATTGACCTTGTCTATAACGAAACTCAGCTCCAAAAGGAAAATGACAAAAAGCAATGTAGAGACAACACAAAAATTACTACACTCCAGGACAAGTGTTTCTCTCTTAACAATGAGACCCAGAGATTGTCGGCTCTCCTTGAAAACAGATACCCGCAATATTATGAATTGAAGTACAAAAACCATGCTGTAACAATCAGCGAGATTCAAATTGCGATCGATGAAAGAACAGGGGTCATCGAATATTGTGTCGGTCAACACTCCCTCACAATCTTTGTAATTACGAAATCGTCGTTCGACGTCTATACAATTCCGACGCCATCAAATTTCAACTATTTAACGTCAACTTTTTACAAAGCTATAAAAACCATCCGAGAAATGGATTATATCCGGACCGGGAGCGACTTGTACACCCTTCTTTTTCGCCCACTGGAAAAACAGATATCAGGCAAAAAACGGATCATCATTATCCCTGACGGTACTTTGTATTATATCCCGTTTGAAGCTCTCATCGCCAATGCTCCTCGCCAGATAAACAAAGCTGTGGACTTCACAAAGTTGGAGTATCTTCTAAAATCATATGAGGTATCATATTCTTACTCGTCTTCATTCTATTTGAATCGCCTTCAACAGAAAGGCACAACAACAACCGGGGAATTGAGCTTCGTCGGCTTTGCGCCAGTTTTCCGAGATACCGGTAGCAATGGGATATTTCTTTCAAACAATGCTACGGCATTAGAAAAGGACCCAGCAGTCTTACGCTCAATTACCGTCGATGGCAAAAGATTCAGCGAATTGAAATATTCGGAACGAGAAGTTTCTTTGGTAGCTGAAGTCTTCCAAAAGAAGGGAAAGCCGGCAACGAGTTTCTTATATGATAATGCTAGCGAAGAAAATTTTAAGATGAATGTTGGAAAGTATTCGTGTATACACATTGCAACACACGGATATATTAATGAAGAACATCCTCAACTCTCCATGCTCCTTTTTTCTCAGCCTCAAAATTCATTAACGACGGAAGACGGGGTACTGTACGCGAGCGAAATGTATAACTTAAACTTGAAAGCAGATTTACTGGTCTTAAGCAGCTGCCAAAGCGGTCTTGGAAAGTACGTCAAGGGGGAAGGGGTAATAGCAATGACGCGCGGATTCTTCTATTCCGGCGTTCATAATATCATTTTCTCTTTGTGGAAAGTATACGATAATCAAACAAATGAACTGATGATAAACTTCTATAAACAAGTACTTGAAGGGGAAACATTTTCTTCCGCATTGCGAAAATCGAAGTTACAGATGATCGCCGACCCGTCAACAGCATTCCCTTCAAAATGGAGCGGGTTTGTTCTCGTCGGCAAATAAGTCATCTTTCATCGTACAAAAAATTTCCCAACATATAACAACTCGTCCTTGCGCTCGAGCTTCCAATAGTATAACCCAGGATTAAGCTTCCCTGAAAAGAGCAATTTCGATTTGTTGAGTGTAACGGCTTTTAGCACTTCTTCTCTGTTCGAAAGGATCGTTAGACTTACGGACCCAACCTCCTGAACTTTCCATTCGAACAAAATCTCTCGACCTACATCTGCATTGTTCTTGGGTGAGACCACAAGAGGCGACTCAGACCGTGATGCTGAATTTACAAGATTTTCCAAATTAGGTGATTCGGAAAAATTATCCGCGATGTTTTTTTGTTGATTGACTTCGTCGGCTTCTTTTGTCGGGCTTTTCCGGATTTCTGGATCAACGATCTGCATTGACCGTGTCGAGCTGGTTACGGCGGTATGGTCATCTTTCATTGATCGGAAAAAATAGAAAAACATTCCGATGCTTATTCCAATAAGAAAAACCGCAGCGATGCGATAAAATAACGAAAATCTCGCAGGCGTTGACTCAGCTTTCCTGCCTAAATATGGATGCGATCCTTTGGCGCTGTATGCACGATCCTCAACAAGCGACAAAGCCTCAACAATTTCCGACTTGCATTTTTGACAACCGCCGACATGTCCAAGAAGTGCTCCTGGTAATAAATAAGCCTTATTCAGTATTAGAGCATCGACGTAAAGAGCAAGAGCTTCATCACTTAAATGAGTGTCTTCACCGAAAAATTTGTTCACCTTTTCCATGCCCGAAACTATCACCTTTTTATTTCGACTCATTCTGTGTACATATATATATCACTTTTCAAGTAAAAATGGAGAAAAAAAATCATCAACAAGGGTCTTCAACGTATCTTCATTATAATTCAACTTTTTTGGATTTCCGTTCAACAACTGGATGATTTCATGGATTTTAGAATCGGTCCATTTCCTTACAGCATCGACAGAATTGGATTTATTTTCATTTTCATTCATGAGAGGGGTTATGATCTTGTAGATTTCAACATCATCTTTCTTATCAAAATTTTCACCAAAATTTTCCAACAAATTATTGCGGTCTGGAGAGCTGCACTTCGGATACCATAAATTGATGTCTTCAGGGGTCAATGGGATTCTATAATGCAGCTTCAGACAAAGTAAGAGTTTTGGCCGTTGCCTGTAGTAAAGACTGAGAATTGCCCTGAATCGCTGAATCTCTTTTTCAAAGACAATTTTCTCCTCAACATAAGCGCGATCGATGAGACCGATGATGTCTTTTTGCTCTATTGTGATTTCCCTGTTAATTTTGGCATGCTCTTTCATACAAATATTACGGACAATAACAGAGAAATAAGTTCTGAATAGCGACATCCCGTTATACTGAGTCTGCATAGCCGGAATTTTAACCAGTAGTGCCGAGTTGACCTCCTGCACGATATCTTCGAAATCTGATGATCTGAATACCCCCGCCAGAATATACTTCTTCACAATGATTTTGACAGTCTCCTGATATTTCAGAATGAGATTGTGGGGATCAGAGTGAAGCAGTTCAATATCCTTGTCATTTTCCGTCATAAACCTATCCTTGCTCTGATACTCATCACGAAAGATAATGAACTCGAATAGAAAAAAATGTTGTCGCGTTCATATAGTATCATTCTATCGGCGATAGACATGCGTTTGTTCCACCCCCCTGATAGTTACTTCGTAAGAACAAAAACCTTAGGGTAGTCGAAAATCGACCATACGGGGGGGAGTAAGAAGATATGTCCAAAAAGTGGGCCCTGCAGGACTTGAACCTGCGACCCGCTGATTATGAGTCAGCTGCTCTAACCAACTGAGCTAAGGGCCCATTACCTTTAACGCAAAGAATTTACCATAAATTGAGTCGAATATCAACAGAGAATGTGGAGCAGAAGAAGCCAATTTATGTCAGCATTCACTTCCATGGAACCTCGGAACACACGAACAAGCATCCAAAAATATGCTTGACTTAGAGGCATTCTTTGATTAATTTTAAGAACGAATTGCAGACAACCAGAACTCTTCGAGGTTGCTTTACCTGCCAATTTTTCATCGCGACGTTTTTCATTTGATTCAAAAGCTTTTCGAAGGCGAAGGGAGTTTTACTGATGAGTAAAACAAAATACGTATTGCATTTTTGTGTCTCTTGCAACAAAGAGGCCAAAATGGCCATTGTCGGTTCGATGGAGGGTGAGGGGAACAAGGTTTGGTACCGATGTACTCGGTGCCACCACAGCACGATGATAGATACATTGAAAAGCCCGTCGGAAAATAACGTCATAAAATTCAGCAAAGAAGACTGCATCAGCTATTCACCGGAACGGAGTTACACGGTCGGAGAATTGATCTATCATTCCGATTGGGACGATATGGGCAAAGTCACTGGAAAAGAAAAAACGTCGAGCGGCGGACGGGCCATTCTTGTTACATTCGAGAAGCTTGGGTCGCGTCGGTTGATTGAAAACCTGGCGGCAGAATAATTTGAGACATTTGATTTTAGTGAAAATTTGAGGAGGTGATTGTTTTTGGTCGGTATAGTTGTTAATGAAAATGAACCGATCGACCGTGCTCTAAAGCGTTTCAAGAAAAAATATGAGCGGTCGGGCGTATTGAAGGAATTCAAAAAGCGCACGTTTTTCACGAAACCATCTGTGAAGAAACGAATGAAAAAGGTTAAAGCCATTCGGCGCTCGCAGCGTGCGGATGCAGAAGAAAAGATGTAATAAAAAACCCATCATGATACTTTCGTGATGGGTTTTTCATTCTATGCAAATCGCATTTATTTGAAAGACTCTCCCCGGAAAAATTTCCTTTTTCACTCACTGCAACGTCATCATTGCAAAAGATCCCCCGCCATCCGTGCCATCTCTATAATGACAAACATGTGCACAACCCCAACTCTCTATGCAGTAAAAACTTACTCCAGAATTATTAACTCGTTCTGCGGCGCAAAGTAGACACAGGACTTTGTGCTGAATGGATTTGGACATAGAATATTGCTCCGCCGGCACGCAACAGTCTATAACTCGAATGGATTTTTGTACCTTTTTTTATTTTGATCCGTTTGCGGCCGAGCTTTTCTGTCTCGCGGAGCGCTGATCACGGAATCAAGGTCTATGTTACGACTTTGCGTTGTAGATTGTCTCCACGCATCGGGAGGAGAAGTGTTTTGAAAAAAATGGTCCGAGTTCTCCGAATCGTCGTTGAAGATATTTGGAACGCCGGGCAGTTGATGCAGTTCGTATTGAAACTGAACTGCCCGGGGAGCGCGCGCAATGACTTCAAATGGCATGGCATCAGGCGGACGTTCTAATGCATTATCCTCTACCTTGATGCTGAAATAATCCAAGCCTGAAAAAACACTGAGTGGCGAATTCGGTTTCTTCGGCCCGCGCGCATGTTCGGCGAATTCTCGAATCAACGCATGCGTCCTTTCGTTCATCGACCGGACTTCCTGAGCTGTCAAAGCTTCATTGCGTTGAAGTTGCTGAAGGTCGATTTTTACACGGGTAATCGTACAACTATCCGGAGTTATCACAACAAATTGTTCCATCCCGGGGAGACGAGGCATTCGCGACTCCGGCATAGGGGGCAGCTGCCTGCGGTGATCGGGCGATAACAAATGTATACGGAGATCCCGACGCCGCAAGAAATCTCTGAAACTTCTTTCGCTGCGGTAATTCTAAATTCGCAGCGATGTTTGACATCATCGCACGGTTGAACGAAGCAAGGTCGGCGTGCACAGCAAGTGATTTGTTTTCTCCCAAGAAAACCGATTCCTGAATCCTGTCTCTCGCTGTTGACAAGATCGAATCGACCGACCTGTGCTGCGCGGGAGTGGCGTCGATTTCCCTGCAAAACTGCTCCACCGTAACCGGAGAATGCCGTTGTGCTTCGTTCTTAGAAAACTCAATCCGTGTGCCGTTCTCCTTGCTTTCATCTACCCGCAGAGCGGTTTCAGCCTGAGCATCGAGCGGCAAAGTCCCAAAAAACGCAAACTGCAAAACCTGATCTTTGTCGAGATTGGCAAAGAGCGGCAAAAGTTTTCCCTGTAAAATGTTCCCCTGATAGATCTGCTGCGCTTGTTCTTTTTTCTCAGAAAAAAATTTCGTCAACAACGTTCGCTGCTGAAACAAGACCATCCCTCCGAACGCAGCAATCAATACGGTAAGGGACGCAGCGAGCGGCACATACTTCCGGGGAAACGGATAGACGGTTTCGGGCCTGCTCCCCTGTTGTTCGAGTCGGATGGAAAGTTTTTGCCAAAACCACTCGTTCGGCTGAACGCCCGGTTTCGATTTCAACAGCTGCTGCTGTTTTTTCCAAAGGTGCAATTCCGACGCAGCGTCTGGATTGCTCGCAAGATATTCCTCAAAACGATTTCTGTCCTCTTCATCAAGCGCACCGTCAAGATAAAGAGACAACATACGTTGTAATTCTTTTGTAGAAATTGATTTCATGGTGCCGTTCCTCCTTAACAATCATTACGCATCAAGCAATGGCGCTAAAATCCTGCGCAGCATTGCGCGGCCCCGCGAAAGCCGCGACTTCACCGTGCCGACCTCACACTGCATTATTTCTGCCATTTCTTCATACGATAATCCGTCGATATCTTTTAAGACGATCGGGATCCGGAATTTTTCGGGAAGCTGTTGCAATCCCTTGCTAACTAGCTCCTTTGCTGAACCATCTTCAGGGAATACCCGGATTTTCGACTGAAGTTCCTCGCTCGACGCATCAAGCATGGAGTGAAGGGAAAAGAATTTTCGCGTTTTCCTCTTGCGCAGTTCGTCCCTGCTTTTGTTGACTGTTATCCGGTACAACCATGTGTAGAATGACGATTCAAACCTGAACCTCGGCAATGCTTCGTAGACCCTGATAAAAACTTCCTGGGCGATATCGTCGACGAGTGACGCTTCGTTAAATATAGAATAAATCAGATTTCTCACCCGTTGAGTGTATCGCTCGACGAGAATACGGAACACTTCCTCTTCACCGCTCTGAAAAAGGGTGATGAGAACATCGTCGCTCTTTTCGTCAAGAGAAGAATCGGAAGCGCGAACAACTGCTTGGTTGACCATCCGCCGCGGTATGTTATTGGATTCACCCATTTAGACGAGCTCTGCGATGATATGTTCCAAGGAAATATACTGAAGGAAAGTGCCTAAGGGCAAAAAGCGGGGTAAGGGGAAAAAACAAGAACAACGGAGGATGACCTCCGTTGTTCTCAATACGATAACCAATAATTACATCGCGGGAGTGGTAGGAACGTCTTCTTTCGCTTGCGCTTTTACTTCTTGGACTTCTTTCCGGATTTCCTGCGCCTTCCTCTTCAGTTCATTCATTGACTTCCGCACGCGTGTGCCGGCAGATTTATTCCCTTTATCGTAGAATTTTATGAAATCTTTCTCAAAACTATGGACAAGATCTACAAGTTCGCTGAATCGGCTCATTGATACCTCCTCAAAAAGTTAGTGTTATGCCAGATTACATCTGACAGGTTTTAGTTTATGTTGCATACTTACGTTTATCTTTCACCCTGAAATATTCCTTTTTCAGCTTTTCAAGATTCTCAACTCTATGATCGACCAGACGTTTCAACTTCCGCGGTTTGTGCTTTGCAAGAGCATACGATGTGAGGATCGGCATCGCGATGGTCGAATCGAGATACGCCACGACGGTATCCGGCAGTTTATCGGGGTCAATTTTTCCCCAGCTCACAGCCTCGGACGGCGTCGCACCCGAAAGTCCGCCTGTATCAGGACGCGCATCCGTGATCTGAATAAAATAATCGTGGCCTTTTTCCTCAATTCCGAGCACTTCCTGTATTTGCGGTTCAGTTTGCAGGATAAAATTCTTAGGGGAACCGCCGCCAAAAACCAATACGGCACTCTTCCCACCGCTTCTCTTCGCGTTAAAGACAATGGAGGCAGTCTCATTCACGTCCGCGAGCGTGTCAAAACTTAGCATATTGCCGGCAATTTGTTGCTCCGCCACATTCATTCCTATTGAACTGTCGGCAGGTGAGGAAGTATAGATCGGTACGCCATATTTGTAGGCGGAGGCCAAGACACTGCTTCTTTTAATCCCCAGGGCTTTTTCACGCCGGTAGACATATTTGCCCACCTTGAAATGGAATTCAGCGGTGCTCAACGGCTTTTGAAATTCCGGAGACATGATTATTTTTCGATAGAATGCATCTGTTGATAGTAGAACGTCATAGTCGAACAAAATGTCATAAATCCGGATAACGCCTTCACGCCGTAATACCCTGTCATCGATAAGAGGATTGCCCTGGTGAAGCGTTTTTCCGATAGCAAAATCGGTATCATGGTACAAATTCGCACCTGTGCTTACAATCCAATCAACAAAACCGGCTTTCATAAGAGGAACGATGCACGATCCCTCCCAGGCCGGCAGGTGTTAATGCGCCGGTAATCGTCATCCCGACCGTAACATCAGGAACGAGAAATTTTTTCGCAAAAAGTCGGCAAGCTCCTCGTAGTCGACCTGCATTAAATGCCTGAAAATAAGATCGTCAACAAGCTCAACAATTCGGGCATTTTTTGCTATCAGTTCAGAAACTACAGCCCTGCCTTTTAAATACCTTGACTTAGAAGCCATCCTTAGTCTTTTCCTTTTAAGGGTTCACTTAACCCTTTCTGGCTATAAGATAAAGATATTTTCAGAACAGAGTCAAGGAAAAACTTGCGAAAATGGTCTATTTTTGAGGGTACGCGGAGGAGGCCGATTTACTGAAGAATAGGAGATTTTTGGCGGTTTTATGTGGATTTTGAGTATGAAGGATGCAAAAATAAAGTTGAGGAGAGAAAGCAAAATTCCGCTGTTGGAAAAAGAGGCCAAATTTGTAATAAAGAAAGAGTTTGTTTCGTCCTGTTTTCCGCATAAGAGTGCAGTTGAAAAAACCAAAAGGCCAAGCCTAAACGAATAGCTTGACCAAATCGATTTCGAGAACAAGAGCAATGCAGAACAAACGAATCCAATTGAGGTCAAATTGAGGAATCCAATAAAAATTGAACCAAAATTCGATTTCTGAATTTGGAAGACATTGCTAAATGACATTAGCGCCCACAACCCTGAAGTAAGCAGCGCGGGCAAGACAAAGCTTTCTCTCTTTGAAATCGCCTTAAATACGAAGCCTCTAAAAACTATCTCTTCCAAAAGGACCGTTGCAATCGAAAAGAAGAATGTGGCAGGAATATCAAAGAACGTGGCTAACAAAAAGGTCGCGGAATTCTCTACTCCTTGGTACGAAGTTGCCTTGAATAAAATCCCTGCTACGATGAGGAGACCAAAAAGCCCGATCGGCGAAAAAAAAGCCAGAAGGTTTGTCGGCCAATCCCAGATTCGTATTCCGATCTTTGCAAGGTTAAAACCAACCTGGAATTTTTTGCTGAAAAAATAGCAGAGGACACCAAACACCACAGGTCTTAAATCTATATTGAATTCCCAAATGTAGAACTGAGTCTTTAACCCTAAACGGACTAAGGCTTCAGAACATAACAAGACAAAGAAAACCGATACCAATAAAAAAAAGAAAAGATTGGCTCTCCCCCTCAGTTTCAAGATGTTTTTGTCATTGACCAGAGAGATTTCTCAGCCGACCAAAACACTGCCGCCGTTTACGTTTAAAATTTCGCCCGTGATATGCCGAGCCAAGTCTGAAGCCAAAAAAAGAATCGGTCCGGCTATATCGTCTCCAGTTGGAATTCGCCCAAGCGGAATTCCCTTCACAACTTCATCCATTAGCCTCGGGTTGCGGAGCGCTTCCATGCTCATGTCGGTTTTTACCCACCCCGGCGCGACGCTATTCACATTGATGTTGTAAACGCCAAGCTCTGTAGAAAGCGATTTCGTGAGTGAAATGATAGCCCCTTTTGTCGCTGCATAATGAGAGTGAAATGCTTCTCCGCGTTGACCAGCGGTACTCGAGATGTTTATGATCTTTCCAAAATGTCGTTTCTTCATATAAGGAACGACAGCATTAATCATATAGAATGTGCCGTCGAGGTTGACCTCCATCGTCTCGTGCCACACTTCTTCGGAGATCTTACCAATTTCGCCATAGGTCCAAATGCCCGCATTGTTTACGAGAATATCGATCTGCCCAAATTTTTGAATAGCTTTCTCTGCTACTTTTTTAGCATTCTTCGGCCTTGAAACGTTAGCCTTCATCATGATGCATTTCCGCCCCAACGCAACAATCTCGTCTTGAACTTCTTTAGCTGCTTTTTCATTGCTGTTGTAGGTGAAAACTACATTCGCGCCTGCTTTAGCTAAAATAATGGCGGCGGCGGCGCCAATTCCCCGCGACCCGCCTGTAACTATGGCAACTTGATTTTCTATGTCTATGACCATTTTTCTATCATTTCCCTTTATTAATTAACAGTTCGTTTTTCCGGAATCTGAGATAATTTTCCTAGTAAATATACGAATTAGATGGCTTGTCTGCAATAAAATTATTTGGACTAAACAAGACCGTTTCAGTCCAATTTACGAATTTTCGATATTTTCAAAGATTTTCATTGACTCGAGCCATTATCATCCTTATCTTTATTTAGATTTAGTCTAAATAAAATGATTGGTACGGATATTGTAAATATTCTTATGTAACCGGACCAATGAAATTGCGATTTTCATGGATATAGAAGCTGCAAAAGACAATTTTACAAAGTTTCTGAAGGCTGGTAATTACCGAATAACGCCGGAAAGATTCCAGGTACTCGAGGCGATTATGTGCAATGATGGACACTTTGACGCTGACGGACTTTTCCTTCAGATGAAGTCGGGCGGCTCAAAAGTTTCACGAGCAACGGTGTACAATACTCTCGAGCTTCTGCAAGATTGCGGCCTGATTTCCAAGTATCGATTTGGAGAGAATCACTCGAGATACGAAAAAGCATTCGGCCGGCCACACCACGATCATTTAATTTGTCTTGAATGCGGAGACATCATTGAGTTCGTCAGCGATAAACTTTCAAAAATTCAGGCGGATGTATGTAAAGGAAATGCGTTTAAACCTCAGAGTTCAACTCTTCAGATTTTCGGGACGTGCAAAAAATGTCAGGAAAAATGAAAAGGACTATATGAATAGTTTGACAAAAACGCTTACTGAAATCCCTGCTGGACGATTCGTTCGGATTCATCGGCTTCAATCGCAACCGGACGTTTCTTTCCGACTGCGCGAGATGGGATTTTGTGAAAATGCGATAGTGAGGCTTGTCGTCAATGGAGAAGGCAACCTTATTTGCGAAATATGCAACACGAGAATAGGATTAAACCATGCACTCGCCGACGACATTATCGTATCACCATTCGAGTAGTCTATGGCACGGATAACTCTGAATACTCTACTTCCCGGCGAGCACGGAATTATCGAAAGAGTAGACTCGGCAGCGTCCTCGATCAAGCAGAGATTGCTGGAGATGGGATTGACAAAAGGGACGGATATCGAGATAATTCGATTTGCCCCGATGGGAGATCCTATTGAAATTTCTGTCCGTGGATATCGCCTTTCCCTTCGCCGCGTCGAAGCCGAATCCGTTATTGTCCTTAAACATTCCTAATGATCAAAACTTTAAATACTGAAACCCGGCTTCGTCATATTGCGATCATTGGAAATCCGAACTCGGGAAAAACAACTCTCTTCAACGCGCTGACAGGATTGCGGCAGAAGGTAGGAAATTACCCGGGAGTGACAGTTGAAAAGAAGGAAGGGAGAATTGTCTTCGATGATGGAAGTGAAGCGGTATTGCTCGACCTCCCCGGCACATACAGCCTAACTGCAAACTCTCCCGATGAAAAAGTTGCAACCGATATTCTCCTCGGCCGTGTTGACTACACTCCTCTTCCTGAACTTGTGGTCTGTGTTGTCGACGCAAGCAACCTCGAACGGAATCTCTACCTTATCAGTCAAATCATCGACAACCGTCTTCCCGTTGTTATTGCATTGAATATGATTCGATGTTGCCAAACACGAAGGCCTTATCATTGATGTACAAAAACTATCGGCAGAACTTGGAGTGAAGATTATCCCTACCGTCGGAAGTAAGTCGATCGGTATCGAGGAACTGAAAGCCGCGATCGCAAGCCACGTTGAGCCGTCTCGCAAGTCGCGACAATGGATATTGCCAGAACCGGTGCAGCGGGAATGCGACGAACTCAAAGGGATGCTGCAAACGATGCACCATCTCGCTGAACCTCTCGCCTTCCACGAAGCAATCGTCCTGCTAACGTCGACCGCCGCATTATCTGAACACGATGACCGGTATGCTCCCGAGCTAATCGACCATGTTAAAAAAGACCGCCTGCAGTTAGAGAAGCTCGGCATCGACCGAAATTCTATCGTTGTGGAATCTCGCTATGAATGGATCAAGCGCGTCTGCACATCGTCGGTTGTTTCCCATAGACAGAATACGAATACCACGAGCGATAAGATCGACCAGGTGCTTACGCACAAAGTATGGGGATTCGTGATCTTCATTGGATTGATGGCGGTGATGTTCCAGGCAATATTTTCGTGGGCAAACGTTCCGATGCTCATGATCGGCGATGCGATTAACTGGCTCGACTCACAAATTCTACAAACGATGCCGGCCGGCGATCTTCGGGACCTTCTTGTCAACGGAGCAATTGCTGGTGTCGGCGCTGTCGTGACATTTCTACCTCAAATACTTTTCTTGTTCCTCTTTATCGGATTCCTTGAAGATACCGGTTATATGGCGCGAGCCGCATTCATCATGGACAGAATAATGAGCAAAGTCGGGCTGCACGGAAAATCGTTCATCCCTCTTCTCAGTTCGTTCGCATGTGCAATCCCTGGCATTATGGCAACACGAACAATTGAAAACCGGAAAGACCGGCTTGTGACAATGCTTGTAGCGCCGCTTGTGAGCTGCAGTGCCCGGCTTCCCGTGTACGCTCTTATGATAGCGGCCTTTATTCCCCCCAAGCGCGTGCTCGGAATTTTTTCCCTTCCAGGCCTCACGCTTGTTTCGATGTATCTATTGGGATTGACGGCGGCATTGACGATGGCATGGGTGTTCAAAAAGACTCTATTAAAGAGCGAGACTCCGGCGTTCATCATGGAGCTTCCGCCCTACAAAATGCCGTCGATGAAATCGGTTTTCCTTCATATGTGGGAACGCTCGGCGCTGTTCCTTAAGCGTGCCGGCACGATCATCCTCGGTGTTTCGATCGTCCTCTGGTTCCTCGCAACGTATCCAAAGACAGAGAATACTTCAGCGTCCCAGAGTTTGGACCAAAGCTTTGCCGGCCGTGCAGGACATTTTATTGAACCTGTTATCAAGCCGCTCGGGTTCGATTGGAAAGTCGGGATCGGATTGATCGGATCAATTCTGCAGCGGGAAGTGTTTGTTAGTACGTTAGGAACAATTTACAATATAAAAGATTCAAAGCAGGAGAACGGAATCATGTCCTTGCAGGAACATCTCCACAAAGACACCGATCCGGCAACCGGGTTACCCACGTTTACTGCGCTTACTGCCATTTGTCTGATGGTGTACTATGTGCTGGCGATGCAGTGCATGTCCACAGTTGCCGTCATGCGCCGGGAGACAAACGGATGGAAGTGGCCGATATTTCAAATATGTTATATGACAACCCTTGCGTATGCAGGAACGTTTATCGTGTACCGGGTCGGCATTTTATTAGCGGTTTAAAACTATGGGCGATTGGCAGGAAATAGTTTCGCTGGGCATTGTCGCGTTGAGTGCGGCGCTTTTGGTACGGAATCAATTCCAAAAGCGGAAACGAGCCCAACTTAACTCGTGTGATTCCGAATGCGGCTGTGCCGGCTCTGCTCCTCCGGCAAAAAAATCTCTATCGCCAAGAACAGAAAAAATCTGAAATAACTGCATAATAAAAAAATGCACTGCCGCTTCCTCGCCAAAGGTCAACGGCAATGCATCAAATCAAAAGGAGCGCGTTGTGCACACCCCTTTCGTTTTTAATGTACGGAAGAAGCGATGGTTTGTCAACACGGATGCGCTCCGAAACATCTTAAAGGAGCACATTATGAGTTCTGCCCGCTGCATTCTTTTTCTCATGTTCGTACTCCCCTTTGCACCTCCCTTGTTTTCCCAAACAGTTTCATCGCAGACATCCGAGGAAACGCGTACTTCCGCACAATCCTCGACGAATGCACCGGCAGCCAGCGGTTACGGCATCGCAGTGTATCAAAATAATTCCGATGCGAAAACGTCCAGCGAAGGTTCGCCATCCGATTCTATTTTCATTATGAATGAGGTGACCGTCACAAGCTACAAAGTCATGGACGGCATAGGTCAGATGAAGGACTATGCACGCGGCGTGATATACGCGGGAATGAAAAACGAAGTGCTTGACATAGACGTCCTCGATGCCAATAAAGCCGTAAATAACACGAGGCAAATTCTAGGACGGATACCGGGGGTAGACATTACCGAGAACGAAATGGGCGGATTCACGGCTAACGGAATCGGCTTTCGGGGATTTAATCCTTATCAAAGCATCGAGACCAACACGCGGCAAAACGGGTACAATATCTCTGCTGACTTGTACGGATACAACGAAGCGTACTACCTCCCTCCGATGGAAGCTGTGAAAAGCATAACCATCTTGCAGGACGGTTCCGCCTTGGCGTTCGGTCCGCAAATGGGCGGCGTTGTGAACTATGAATTGAAGGACGGCGGAGATAGTTCCATTCAACTCAATTCTTCTCAGACTGCCGGCAGTTATGGGCTCTTCAACAGTTTTAATTCCGTTGGCGGCACTGACGGAGATTGTAAGTATTATGGCTTCCTTCAATATAGGCGTATGGAGGGCTGGAGGGAAAACTCCCAGCAGACACAATGGTCGGGTTATGGAAGCCTGAAATACGATCCTACCGAGAAACTTCAAATCGGATTAGAGTACACAATTCTACGAAATCTGATCCAAATGCCCGGCGGTGAAAATGATTCAATGTTTAACGCAAATCCTCAGGGGTCGCTTCGCAGCCGTAATTGGCTCTCAAGCCCGTGGAACATCGTGGCTTCTCATATTGATTACAAAATAAATGATAACTCAACCCTGAATCTTGTGTCATCCTACCTCTTCAGTCAACGTGATTTAGTCTGGAGAAACGAAGATGTGCCGCCTGAGGTTCCGGATACCATCACAGCAAGCCTGGCGTACACCCCGCGCGAGGTGGAGGAGGAATTTTTCAATACGTTCACAAATGAGCTCAGGTGCCTTTCCAATTACAACTTCCTCGGTCAAAACCATATTTTCTCATTCGGGGTACGGTATGCGTATTCACATCTTGTGAGAAAGGACCAAGGGGAAGGAACATCAGGAACCGATTTCGACCTAACCACATTTTCTCCGTGGGGAGGGGATATGAATTTTTACACGACGAACGTCGCTCCTTATGTTCAGAATATCTTCAGAATCAGCGACGCACTGAGCATAACGCCCGCCTTGCGACTTGAATACTTGAGCACGACTGCAAACGGTTACACGGAAAACAATGATGCGACCACAGCCGCAAGTCAGCCATACGTCAATGTAAATAACGAAGAGCGAACGCGGACATTTTTGTTAGGCGCAGCCAGCACAGAGTTTAAAATGTTTGAGGCAACTGACGTCTACGCCAATTTCAGTCAGTCATATCGGCCGGTCACGTATGACGACTTAACTCCGTTCGGCACAATCGCAAGGATCGACCAGAACTTGAAAGATGCATCTGCAAACAACGTAGATATTGGATTCAGAGGAATGGTCGAGAACTTCCTGAACTTTGACCTAAGTCTCTTCTATACGCGCGTCAAGAACGACATCGGAATCATTGAACAAACTGAGGATACCTCGTCTTACCAATTCGAAACCAATACCGGAGCCGACGATCACAAGGGAGTCGAAACATATATAGAACTGAACGTTCTCAGCGGCCTCATTGCTAATGACAATTTAGGGAGATTGGGCGTATACAATTCCTTTGCATATACCGACGCACGCTACGTCTCAGGCGAATACGCCGGCAATTTTGTTCCGTATGCTGCGAAGTATCAGGAGCGTTTCGGACTTGACTATAGCTTTAAAGGCCTTTCGGTGAATGCACAATACTCTTACACCTCTTCCTGCTATGGCGATCCGGGCAACACAAAATTTTCTCCCGATGGTTTGGTAGGGATTATTCCAGCATACAGCGTGGTTGATATATCGGCCGCTTACAGAATTTTAAAGTATGAATTCAGGTTGGGGGTCAACAATTTAACAAATGCAACGTACTTCACTATGCGAACCGACGAGTATCCCGGTCCCGGGATCATTCCCTCCGTTGGACGAATGTTTTACGTCGGACTGTCGGCAAAAATGTGATGTTCGTGGCTCGCCGCAAGCTACAAAGACTTTTTGAGTAAAAATAAAATCGCACCATCACCTTGCAAATTAAGCAAAAACATTGTGCAAAGACAGTTTCCCCTTTAAATGGAATTCATTATATTGGTGTTAATGTAAATTGAGGAGACAATGGAAAATCAAACTGAACAAACCGCGGAAGTGACCAAAGAGCTCGTGTACGAAGCCTTGAAGGATGTGCACGACCCGGAAATTCCAGTCAGCATCGTAGATCTTGGATTAGTCTATGATGTCAAGATCATTGACGGCTGGGTTGGTGTGAAGATGACATTGACTTCCCCCGGTTGCGGAATGTCGTCGATGATTGCCAACAGCGTACACGATCGGGTTAAAAAAATTTCCGGTGTCAGCGACGCCGATGTTCGCATTGTATGGCAGCCCCAGTGGAATCCTGCGATGATGAGCGAATCCGCGCGGGCAAAATTGGGCTGGAAAAACTAGAAGCTATCTCAAAAACGAACTTATACAGACCCTTCGACGCGTCCCCCGTTGGGGGATTTGCTCAGGGTGAACAAATGGCTCGTTCATCCTGGGTAAGCGAACGGAGTGAGCGCATCGAGGGATGACGTGAAATGTTTTTAAGATGGCTTCTATCTAACTAATAGAACTCTTCTCAATGAAAAAGGCATCCTTGTTCATTAGGATGCCTTTTTTTGTGCCGCGGATTCGTTGCTTTGCAGGCAAGGAATTGCGGAAATCTTCTTCAATTATCTGTCATTTCACAAACGCAAGTCTCTTCGTTGAGACAAACCTCTGGCCGTTTTGTCCCAGAGCATCTATGCGGTAAAAGTATATTCCGCTTGTGAGAGCACTTGCGTCCAATTTCACCGAATATTTTCCTGGATTTTGATAAGCATCGACAAGCGTTTTCACTTCCCTTCCGAGCACATCGTAAATTTTTACACTCACTTTACCTGCCGAAGCTAGTTGATAATTGATGACCGTCGCCGGGTTGAACGGATTAGGAAAATTCTGGTCAAGTTGATATGTATTCGGTATAACTCCCTGAAAATTTTTCACCGAGGTTACAGAGGCAAATGGAGTCACCTTGCCGGTGTAGCTGGTCACGGTAATAGAAAGCGATGAACTTGTTTCATCAGGAGACAACGTGTTATCCGATTCAACGTCGGTATTATTGTATGTAACGAGGTACCCGTATGGAGTCTGCGTTATCTGGCCATGCGGATCCGGTGAAGCGAAGGAGACGCCTTTGCCGCTCTGGTCGGGTGCGTGACTGTCTGAGTCTTGAGTATTGTACTGGCACCCACCCCCCTCTGCCGGGCTCGGCGTCTCCGACCACAGGTACGACGACTGCGTGCCTTTGAACGTTGCACCTGCACTGAATTCGCTCAACCCGATGCCAGGGTCGTAATATAAAAATGCCAGGCCGCTCAGCCACGGAAAAGTTGTGAGAACTTTGCCATTCATAGTGGTTCCACTCATGAGAATGTCGAGGCAGTCGCCAAAACCTGTGTAGTACGCGAAGTAATGAGCGAATTCTTTCCCCGACAAAGCTCCGCTGTCTGAGGAAAACTCAAACGATGACCCATTAACGAAACCGTAACCAATTTCTGTCCCTCTTAATGTGTAGGCTTCCGCAGAATCGTTGCTGTGTCTGGCGCCTGTGGAATTAATAGCGTCGGTGTAGGCTGACTTCGTGATCGTCATCAAAAAATCCAGCCGCCACATTGACGAAGTATCCGGATTGCCTACTGTCAACAAGCTCTGGCCGCCAATGTTAATGGTATCTTTCATCACTGTAATCATGTTCGAGATGTCCGCTGCGAGAATTGTGATGGCAGCCGTACCTCCGGCGTCGAAATTTACCGTCGCATTTCCTTTTCCATCCGTTTGGGCAACTTGAGCCGCAAATTGCCCTTCGCCGCCGGAAAACTGAACCGGCACTCCGCCCAGAGGCGTGCCATCGCAGTCTGTTACATTCACAGCCACCGGAACCGATCCATTTAATGCAACCGTAGGTGTTGAAGGGCTGACTGTGACTACCGGCGAGATACATTTCCCAGGATTTGACGCTCTCAGTTGAATTTGGTAATTCCTGATTTTTACGATAATGGGAAGTATGCCTGCAGTCGCATTGTTGCTGGCTCCTTCCACAATGGCTGTGGTCGCAGAACTGAAATTTGCGGATCCGCTTGCGACTTGAGTTCGAGTCTTCGCATCGAGAAGATAAACAGTGAGTGTATAACTTCCGGGTGCGCCGGTAATGGCGCTCTCAATAATGAAGTCTCCAAAGGCGATGCCGGCGGTGTCGGGGATTGATCCGACCTTTCCTGAAAAAACGGAGTCGTTCAACAGCGTGTCCGCCGTACCGTAATTCAAGAGAAAAATGTGTTTGAAGGACGTATCGCTGAGCACTTCCCGATAAACGAAACCTGAAGCGGTTGCAAGAACCGAGTCAGGGTTCGAAGAGTTCGTGGTTGCGGAAAGATGATTGCAATCGTAGAGGACCACGGTCGGAATTGGCCAATTGTCATCAGAGTGTGCCGCCGCAGGCCATGTAAGCACAATTGCAAACAGTATTACCGCACTCTTCAACATGGGAATAATCGGTCTTTTCATATTGCTCCTCCTCTATGTGAGTGATGATTCTTCTTCAGGGCGCAGATTTTGCGGACAAGTTAAACTGCAACATCCGTCTAAATATTCTTCACCGATGTTCGGTTAGCATTGCTGATTTGAGAACTAATGATAGGAAGGGTTGTTGGTTTATGGGGCGTTAGCAATCAAAATTCGAGATTCAGATAGCGTGCCTTTTATATCCCCATTCCAACATCATGTCTTCAAGATTAAATTACCCTGAATAGAAAACTCTTCCGGCAAGAAGAGGGGTAACAAATGATATTACAAAATTAATCAAAGAATTTTATATTTGCAACTGCCGGTAGTGTTACAGTTTGAGCATGTCAAACCGAAAAATGTGTGTCATGCCAGCGAAAGCTGGCATCCAGACCGATTAAACTGGATTCCGGCCTTCGCCGGAATGACATTTGCTTCGAAATTGTAACACTATCCAACTGCCAGTTGTAAAAGTTTTCGTTCAAAGAAGCTTCTTGTGAGCGCGATCAAACATTAAACCTGAAATGAACAACATCTCCATCCTCAACTACGTATACTCCTTTCCTTCAATATAAAGCAAGCCTGTGTCTTTCGCAGCTTGTTCGCCTCCCAGACGGATTAAATCTTCATATTTTATTATCTCGGCACGAATAAAACCTCTTTCAAAATCGGAATGAATTACGCCGGCTGCCTCTGGAGCTGTCGCCCCTTTCCGCACCGTCCAGGCGTGAACTTCTTTTGGCCCGGCGGTAAAGAACGTGAGCAAATGAAGCAAATCATATCCTCCATGAATCACCTTTTGAAGCCCCGATTCTTTTAATCCAAGCCCCGAAAGAAAACCGGCACGCTCTTCAACCGGAAGTTCCGCCACTTCAGCTTCAACTGCTGCACTCACGACAATCACTTTTGCGCTCTCTTTCACCGCAACTTCCTTGACCTGCATAACATACTTGTTCGAGCCTGCAACATCTTGTTCATGGACATTGCACACATACATCACGGGCTTGTTGGTCAGCAAATGCATATCCCGTATCCACAGGCGTTCGTCGTCGCTGTCGAGAAGAAAATATCGGGCGAGGCGCCCTTCAAAAAGATGATGAGTAAGCCGCAGGCAAAATTCATGTTCCGCCTTGAATTTTTTCTCGCCGGTCTTCGCCCGCTTTTCAGCATCGGCTGTTTTCTTTTCAACAGTTTCTAGATCCTTAAAAATAAGCTCGGCTTCGATAACCTCTATATCTCGTTTTGGATTGATGCTGCCGTCAACATGGATAATGTTTGTATCATCAAAACACCGAACGACATGCGCTATCGCATCGACCTCCCGGATATGCGAGAGGAATTGATTCCCAAGTCCTTCCCCTTTGCTGGCTCCTTTGACCAATCCGGCAATGTCTACAAATTCAATCGCAGAAGGAATAATTTTTGCAGGGTGGTAGATATCGACCAAGCCGTCAATCCTGGAATCGGGAACGGTAACGATTCCCACATTCGGGTCGATGGTGCAGAACGGATAGTTCGCAGCTTCCGCACCGGCAGCAGTGATCGCGTTGAAGAGCGTCGACTTACCGACATTCGGCAGGCCGACGATACCGCAGTTAAAGCCCATGTTTGAGTGAAAAGTTAGAAGTGAAAAGCTACAACTTGAGATTGCACGGCATAAAGATACGGAAAAGATTGCGAGTTTAAAAATGGATACATCTCTCAGTGGGAAGAAAAAACTTGCATAATTATACATCATAGTGTATATTTATACCATCGTAATTTGAAGGAAATTTTTGTATGAACATATCAATTATCGGCGCGTCCGGATATTCCGGCGCCGAGCTGATCAGAATACTATTGAAGCATCGCCAGGTCACGATCACGAACGTCTTTGCGCACAACAGCGCCGGAAAACGGGTTGACGAGATGTACGGAATGTTCCGGGGACAGACCGACCTCGTTTTTGAAAGATATTCTGTCAGTCAGGTTTCTGATTCAGACCTTGTGTTCGTTGCGCTCCCGTCGGGCGAAGCGATGCACGTTGTACCGGAATTATTGAAAGCGAAGAAAAGAGTCATCGACCTCGGGGGCGATTTCAGACTGAAAGATGTACAAGCATACCAAAAATACTATCAACGCGAGCATGTCTCGGCCGAATTTTTAGGTACATCGGTATACGGCCTGCCGGAATGGAACGCCGCACAAATAAAAAAAGCGCTGCTTGTTGCAAATCCTGGATGCTACGCAACGAGTGCTATTCTTCCAATCATCCCGATTCTTAAAGAAAATATTGCAGAAGAAACGGGGATTGCCATCAGTTCTCTATCGGGAGTTTCAGGAGCAGGAAGAAGCGCTTCCTTCGACTATTCATTTTCTGAGGTGAATGAAAGCGTCAGGGCATACAAAGTGAGCGTTCATCAACACACGCCCGAGATCGAATCAGCCATTGCGGAAAGTACATCCTCTGCCGTGAAGGTTACGTTCGTTCCCCACCTCATCCCAATCACGAGGGGAATTTATTCCTCTATTTATCTCCGGTTGAAGAAGAAAGTAGAGCATGATGACATCTCCTCCATCTATGAAAAATACTATTCAGCTGCTCCGTTTATTCGTGTCAACGGCACGTCAATCCCGGAGATAAAAAATGTTAACTACACAAACTTCTGTGATATCGGTTTTCGCGTTGATGAAAGAAACAATATGCTCATTCTTCTCAGCGTGATCGACAATCTCGTGAAAGGAGCGGCAGGCCAAGCCGTGCAGAATATGAATCTCATGCTAGGGTTTGAAGAAACGGAAGGACTTTTATAAGATTGAGAAGTGAAAAGTTAAAAGTTAGAGCGATACGCGGCGGTATTTGCGCGCCAATGGGTTTTAGGGCCGCCGGTATTCATTGCGGAATAAAACAGCGAGAAAAAGATATAGCGCTTATTGTTTCGGATGTACCGGCGTTTTCTGCCGGAGTATTTACGACGAGTACCACAAAAGCGGCAAGTGTTACACTCGATCAACTCCGGATGAAAAAATCAAAATATTGCTCGGCGATATTGGTGAACAGCGGGAATGCGAACGCATGCACGGGAAAACGAGGGATGAGAGACGCCGTTCAATCGGTTGAAACAACGGCGCGGGCTTTGCGAATTCCTCCTTCGCACGTTCTCGTTTCCTCCACCGGCGTCATCGGCCAGTTCCTCCCCATGAATAAAATAAAATCCGGAATTGTCGCCGCTGCCAGGCATTTGCGAAAAGGGGGCAACCGTGATGCTGCCGAAGGGATTTGCACTACCGATACATTCATCAAAGAATATGCTGTTGAAGTGATTATAGGAAATGTGCCTGTGCGGATCGGCGGTACCGCTAAAGGTTCGGGAATGATAGCGCCAAATATGGCAACGATGCTCGCCTTCGTTTCGACCGACGCCAATATTTCCCATCCTCTACTCAAGAAGACGCTTCAGCGTGCAACGGAGGTGTCGTTCAACCGCATTACCGTCGACGGCGACACGAGCACCAATGATATGGTTCTTGTGCTGGCAAACAAAAAAGCGGCGAATTCTCCGTTGGAAGAAAATTCTCCATCATATAAGCTTTTCTACAAAGCCTTTGAACATGTTCTTGGCGTACTGTCGAAAATGATCGTGAAAGACGGCGAGGGAGCTACAAAGTTCGTTGAAGTAACAATCAAAGGCGCATTATCGAAAAAAGAGGCTGAAGCAGCGGGACGGACAATTTGCAATTCATTGCTGGTCAAGACCGCAATTCACGGCGAAGATGCGAACTGGGGGAGAATTCTTGCCGCTGTTGGAAGGTCGGGGATATCTTTCGATCCCGACAAAACGGAAATTTTCTTCGGCGGCTTGCGTATTCTCGGCAAGAATTATAGTATTTCTTTTTCGGAAGAGAAGGCAAAAGAAATCCTGCGGCAGAAAGAAATTACGATCACCGTTGACCTGCATGGCGGCAGCCACTCTGCAACGCTATGGACGTGCGATCTGTCGAAGAGCTACATTGATATTAATGCGAGTTACAGAAGCTAGATGTGAGGTGAACGAGAAAGTGTGGGTGAAGTTATGAGTTTTAGATTTTGGGTTTTAGAATTAATCTGTGGCTTGTTAACATCACTTTTCTGCGAGAAATGAAAAAAGAAGAAGTTTTAATTGAAGCTCTCCCCTATATCCAAAAGTATGAGGGGAAAACGTTCGTGATCAAGTACGGCGGCGCAGCGATGACCGACCCGCTCCTCAAGGAAACGTTTGGGAAAGATGTGACGATACTCCGCAAGATCGGGATCAACATCGTCATCGTTCACGGCGGTGGAAAAGAGATCACGGAAATTGCCAAGAAGCTGGGCATCGAAACGAAATTCGTGAACGGGCAGCGCTATACCGACAATGCGATGGTGGAGGTCGTCCAAATGGTGCTCGCAGGTAAAATCAACAAAGAGATCGTCAATCTCATCAACTGCAACGATGGCGATGCGATCGGACTCAGCGGCGTAGACAATATGCTTCTCCGCGCCGAAAAAATCGTCGACGGCGGAATTGATCTGGGGTTGGTGGGAAGAGTTACGTCGGTCAACGTTCCGTTCATCGAACTGCTTTTAAAAAACGGCATGATGCCGGTGATTGCGCCGCTCGGAGTCGGAAAAGAAGGAACGATCTATAATATCAACGCCGACCTCGCCGCAGGGACAATTGCCGATGCCTTGAAAGCCGAGAAGCTCGTTTACTTGAGCGATATCGAAGGCATTGTCATCAACAATCAACGCATTTCATCAATGACTGAAAAGGAAGCCGAGCATCTTATTGAACAGGGAGCGATCTTCGGCGGAATGATCCCAAAAGTACGCTCGGCGTTTAAGACGTTGAACGCCGGTGTGAAGAAAGTCCATATCGTCGACGGACGGATCAAGCATTCCCTTCTCCTCGAAATTTTCACCGACGAAGGCATCGGGACGCAGATGGTCCGCGAAAGCATCTCCAAAAAAGGGACTACTCGAAAGTGAACAAGGCGAAGAGACATCTTGCAATCAAGGAGATTATCCTGTCGAAAGCGATTCCAAGCCAGGAAGAGCTGTGCGTTGACCTGAAGAAACGGGGCTTCGACGTTACCCAGGCGACACTTTCGCGCGACCTCAAGGAACTTGGCGTTGACCGCGTTCACTCCGAGGACGGCATGCGGTATGTGCTCGGTACGGAGGGGGAAGAGCGCAAAATGAAATCGCTCATCGGGTTCGAAGTCACCAGCATCGACGCGAACGAAGCGATGATCGTCATCCGAACGCTGCCCGGGAGGGCGCCGGGCGTCGCGTCGTTCCTCGACTCGCTTCATCATCCGCACTTGCTCGGGACCGTTGCGGGCGACGACACTGTCGTGGTGCTGCCGTCGACGATCAAGAGAATTCATGCAACGCTGCGAGACGTCAAAAATGCTCTCGTGGAACGTGCCGGGCAGCACTGAATCTATAAATTTATTACGCTCACAGTACCACGTATTAACCATAAGGAAGAATCATTGTGAAGAAAGAGAAAATTGCCGTCGCGTATTCAGGCGGTCTCGACACATCCGTTATCGTAAAATGGCTCCAGGAAAAATACGATGCGGATGTCATTACTGTCACCGGAAACCTGGGACAGCAGAAAGAGCTTGTCGGCGTCGCCGATAAGGCGTACAAAACGGGGGCAAAGAAGGTCTACATTCAGGACTTGAGGAAGGAATTTGTCGAGGACTATATTTTCCCTGCGCTCAAGGCCGGAGCGCTGTATGAACACGTCTACCCGATGGCAACATCGCTCGGCCGGCCGCTGCTCGCAAAAGCGTTAGTCGACGTCGCAAAGAGAGAAAAATGCACCGCCGTTGCGCATGGCTGCACGGGAAAAGGAAACGATCAAGTACGTTTCGAGGTTTCGGTGATGGCGCTGGCGCCGGAGCTGAAGGTTCTCGCACCGCTTCGTGAATGGGAATTCAAATCCCGCGAGGAAGAAATCGCATACTGTGAACGGCACGGCATTCCCGTTTCGGCGACGAAGAAAAATCCATACTCGATAGACGAGAACATCTGGGGCACGGCGATCGAATGCGGAATTCTTGAGGACCCCATGGTCGAACCGCCGCAAGACGCATACCAGCGGACGGTTGCACCCGAAGACGCACCGGATAAAGCGACGTACGTTGCTATTAATTTCAAGGAGGGCGTTCCGATCGGTCTTAACGGGAAAAAAATGGACGGCGTGTCGTTGATTGAAGAGCTGAACAAAATCGCCGGCGCAAACGGCATCGGGAGAATTGATCTGGTCGAGAACCGGCTTGTCGGCATTAAATCGCGCGAGGTGTACCAGGCACCCGCTGCAGTAACGCTCCACTTTGCCCATAGCGAGTTAGAACGGCTCACGCTCGATAAAGAAGTTTTCCATTATAAATCGAAAGCTGTCGGACGATTATGCAACGCTCATCTACAACGGTCTTTGGTTTTCTCCGTTAAAAAAAGCAATGGATGGATTTATCAATGAGACGCAGAAGAATGTGACCGGATTGGTGAACGTACGGATGTACAAGGGTAATCTTACCGTCGGCGGGCGGACATCACCTTATTCCCTCTATGATACGCAACTCGCAACGTATACCATCGATGATACATTCGACCATTCGGCCGCGGAAGGTTTTATCAAAATATACGGCTTACCGTTAAAAACATTCCATAAGGTTAATAAGACAAACGAAGGAAGAGCAAAAAAGCTATTGAAGCGAAGAAAGTAGAGAGGATTTCAGTAAGCAGCAGTCAGTATGGAGTAAAAAGCCATCTCGGAATGAAACGAGGTGGCTTTTTTATTTGTTGGAAATTATACTGTGAACCGCATCACCGCTTTCGTCTTGATATTCTTGAGTAAATGAATTACATTATTGCAGGAAGATGAGGTTTTAATTGCAGAATGTAGGAATTCTAACGGCATTTGTCTTTGGATTGCTGTCCTTTGTATCCCCTTGTGTGCTCCCGATAGTGCCTGGGTACATCTCCTTTATTTCGGGCGTTTCGCTCGATGAAATGAAGGGCGTGGAACAGAACAAGTCTGCCCTGCGGTCAATTATTCTGAACTCGCTGTTTTTCATTTGCGGGTTCACGATGGTATTTATTCTGCTCGGAGCGACCGCAACGACACTCGGAAAAACCTTCAACGAGTACTATTCGACGATCAGCAAAATTGCCGGGGTGCTGATTATTGTGTTCGGGTTGCACATGATGGGACTGTTCAAGATAAATTTCTTGAACTATGAGCAGAGGTTTCACGTCCAGCAGAAAAAATTAGGAATGTTTGGGTCGTTTTTGGTCGGCACCGCGTTCGCCTTTGGATGGACGCCATGCATCGGACCGGTGCTTGCCGCGATCCTGGTGATCGCAAGTCAGCAGGACACGGTATACAAGGGAATTGCGCTCCTGGCAAGCTATTCGCTCGGCCTCGGCATTCCGTTTTTTCTTACCGGCGTGAGCATCAATATATTCTTCTCGATGTTCAACAGAATAAAAAAATATTTTCATACGATTGAAATTGTGGGGGGAGCGATGCTGGTAGTATTAGGCATCCTCATCATCACCAATTACTCTGACAATTCTTTCAGCGTATTTTTCGCGCTGGCTTCCATTTCTCAATGAACTGTCGTAAAGACTAATTTAAAGGACATGCATTACATGGTTAAGAAAACAAAATCCCTTGACGAAGTGACGATCCGCTTTGCAGGCGATTCGGGGGACGGGATGCAGCTTACCGGAACCCAATTCACGAACACTTCCGCGGCCATGGGCAACGACCTGAGCACGCTCCCGGATTACCCGGCAGAGATTCGCGCGCCGCAGGGAACGCTCTTCGGCGTCAGCGGTTTCCAGATTCATTTCGGAAGTACGGAGATCAATACGCCGGGCGACCAATGCGACGTTCTTGTCGCCATGAATGCAGCGGCGCTGAAAGTAAACCTCCGCGGTCTCGTCGATGGCGGCGCCATCATCGTGAACACCGACGGGTTCAACGACAAGAATTTAAAGCTTGCGGGCTACACGTCGAATCCATTGACGGATAATTCGCTTGTTAAATATCCCGTCTACCAGGCCGACATCACAAAGCTGACGAGCCTTGCCCTTGCCGATATGAATCTGCCGACAAAGATTGTCGACCGGACAAAGAACTTTTTCGCGCTCGGCATGATGTACTGGATGTACAATCGCTCCATCGACAACACCGTCGCATGGATCAAGGCGAAGTTTAAAACCAAGCCGGACATTGTCGAAGCGAATACGAGAGTGTTGAAGGCCGGATGGAACTTTGCCGAGACGACGGAAATTTTCAACGTGCGGTATGATGTAAAAGCCGCCTCATTGCCGCGGGGGAAATATCGCAACGTCACCGGCAACACCGCTGTGGCGTTAGGACTGGTTGTTGCTGCGAGCAAAGCCAAGCTCGACCTTTTCCTCGGCAGTTATCCGATCACGCCGGCGAGTGATATTCTTCACGAGCTCTCGATGTTCAAGGAATATGGAGTAAAAACTTTTCAAGCAGAAGATGAAATTGCCGCAATCACCAGCGCAATCGGCGCATCGTTCGGCGGCGCGCTTGCAGTAACAACAACGAGCGGTCCCGGCGTCGCTCTGAAAACGGAAGCGATCGGTTTGGCGGTCATGGTTGAACTTCCTCTCCTTATCATTAATATCCAGCGCGGCGGCCCGAGCACCGGACTTCCGACGAAAACAGAGCAGGCAGACCTCCTCCAGGCATTGTATGGACGCAACGGTGAAGCTCCCGTTCCGGTTATCGCGTCGTCAACGCCGAGCGATTGTTTCGAGACTATCTTCGAAGCTGCGCGGATCGCGTTGAAGTACATGACCCCTGTGATGATGTTGTCCGATGGATACCTTGGCAACGGCTCGGAGCCATGGAAGCTCCCGAACATTGCCGACCTTCCTGATATTTCTCCGAAATTCAGGAAGGACCCGAATAATTATCTCCCCTACTTGCGGAACGAAACGACGCTTGCGCGCGAATGGGCGATACCCGGAACGCCGGGACTCGAGCACAGGATCGGCGGATTGGAGAAACAGGACAAAACAGGAAACGTCAACTACGAACCCGAGAACCACGATAAAATGGTTCACCTCCGGGCGGAAAAAATCGAACGCATTGCGAACGACATTCCTCTGGCCTCAGTCGAGGGAGATGAAAGGGGCGATCTGCTTGTCGTCGGCTGGGGGGGAACATATGGCGCAATCCGTTCCGCCGTCGAAGCAAAACGGGCGCAGGGAAAATCCGTATCGCATCTCCATCTCCGGTACGTGAACCCGCTTCAGAGGAACATTGGTGAGATCCTTTACAATTTTAAGCATGTGCTCGTCCCGGAAATTAATTTGGGGCAGCTGATCAAAGTGCTGCGGGCAAAATATCTTGTACCGGCGGTCGGGCTGAATAAAGTCGAGGGCCTGCCGTTCAAATCATCAGAGATCGAGGAAAAAATTGACGAAATATTGGAAGGCAAAAAAGCATGAGCACGCTTGTTGAAGAAGTAGTTTCAAAGAGTGGACCTCCGGACGCGAAGTACACGACAAAAGATTTTCAATCCGACCAGGATGTGCGGTGGTGCCCCGGCTGCGGCGACTATTCTATACTCGCCCAGGTGCAGCGCATCATGCCCGAGCTGAATATAAAAAGAGAAAATACGGTTTTTGTTTCCGGCATCGGATGTTCGAGCCGGTTCCCATATTACATGGACACGTACGGTTTCCACAGCATTCACGGAAGGGCGACCGCAATTGCGTCCGGCTTGAAGATGGCGCGGCCTGATTTATCGGTGTGGGTCGTGACGGGCGATGGGGACGGGCTGAGCATCGGCGGGAACCACATGATTCATCTGATCCGCCGCAACATCGACGTGAACGTGATGCTGTTCAACAATCAAATTTACGGGTTGACGAAGGGGCAGTATTCGCCGACATCCGAATTCGGTAAAGTGACCAAATCGACGCCGTACGGCTCGATCGATTACCCGTTTAATCCGGTCAGTTTGGCGCTCGGAGCGAGCGGCACGTTTGTCGCGCGAACGATGGACCGCGACCCGAAACACCTTCAGCAAATTGTGAAGCGGGCA
Source organism: uncultured Bacteroidota bacterium (assembly GCA_963843065.1). Taxonomy (GTDB): domain Bacteria; phylum Bacteroidota; class Ignavibacteria; order UBA10030; family UBA8401; genus JAGVPT01. Next base: position 198 of record CAWJKX010000029.1, on the reverse strand, counting down.
GCCGAGCATAAAGGAACGTCGTTCGTCGAAATCTATCAGAACTGCAACGTGTTCAACGACGGCGCATTCTTCATGTTCACTGAAAAAGAATCTAAGGATGAAACCGTTCTTTACCTCGAACATGGCAAGCCCCTTATTTTTGGGAAGGAGCGCGATAAAGGAATACACCTCGATGGGTTTAGGCCAACGGTGGTTTCG
>CAWJKX010000028.1:0-3613 GCA_963843065.1 uncultured Bacteroidota bacterium | reverse complement strand
GGAAATTTGTTCTCCAAATCTTTACATTTGTTCGGACGTTGCGTCGTACTTTTCGGGTATGGTGAAATTATGGCAGAAGAGTTTACCGATGAAAAAGCGAAAGAGATTGAAGAGGAGCAGGTGCTGTCGTGGAAAGAAGCACTTCGTCATTCCAAACTTCCTATTATTGTTTGGCTTGTTTTCATTACCACTTTTTTTGCCTGTACCTTTGGGGGAGGAGGGTTTCTAGGTTATTCTGTCGCAGGATATGCATGGATTATCTGCCTTGCTTTTGCTGTGATGGTTATTCCAGCGAACATAGATAGGATAAGCTTCCCTCTTTCAATATGGCTGCCGTGGTTGCTCTTTGTCATTATCAGCGGATATATGTCCGACTACACAAACTTGCAGCGTTCGACGCTGCTGTTGTGTCCGATCGTTGTGGGAATGGCCTCGTCCACAGCGAGAGTTGACGCAAAACAGCTGCTCAACTTTGGACTTGTCGTCAAGCTTTTTTCTTTGGCCGTACTGATCCTCGCCTTCTTTTTGACCGGCCTCTTGCTTACAGGACAATTGCCCAGTTCGACAGCCTTGGCACCTCAGGCAATCACAGCAACTATTCTTGCTGCCTTCTTTGCTTCTGGATATTCATTCGGGAGGGTGAGAGACCTGTTTTGGTGGAGCGCCATTGCATTGCTGCCGGTGGTGGCATTGACGAGGATGGCGATTTTCGCGACAGGTTTATCGCTGCCGGCTACTTTTGCGCCGATGAAACTTCAAACGCGAATGATATTGATGGTCATCGTCGCCTTGCTGGGACTGGCCCTCTTTTATTCCCCTCGCGTCCAGGAAAAAATGTTCATGAAAGGCGAAGGCTCTTTGTCGGATATAGGAGACCCGAACAACCTGGCGACAAGCGGACGCCGCTACATGGCCGGAATCTTGTTGACTGAAATTGCCGAGAAACCGATTTGGGGACATGGTGCGAACGCATCGGAAGACCTCATTCTAAAGCTCACCGAAGGAAGGCTTACACATCCCCACGATGACTGGCTCAGGTTTTTGTACGATTATGGTGTCGTTGGCACTACCGTGTTTTTATTTACTCTCATTTTTCAGGTCCGGCACTTGCTGAAAAAGGCCCGGCACAGCGAGGGAGAGATACGTACATTATTTTTTGCCGCTGCATCGACATTTCTCCCGTTCGTGCTCATGATGTTCACAGACAACATCGTCCTCTACGCGGCGTTCTACGGAAATCTTCAGTTTATGATCATGGGTCTCGCATACTCGGCGGAAAAGAGATCGCGGTTGGAGCGAATATCGTATGAAGACGATGCATTTTACAGGCGCCTTCGCAGAAGGACGTCGCGTTCGATGATTTATCGGGAGGATGAACACGTACCGGAAGACGAATCTGTTACGCCGGAGCAGGAATCTGGAGAGGAGGAGAGCGACAATCGCTGAGGAAGGCGATCGACTATCGTATGAAAAAAATTATCTATCTGTACGTCATCCTATCAAATCGGCCTTACCTCGCTGCTGACCGATCAGGCGTGCTCGCTTGTCCGATATGCGCCCGAACGGTTCTTATTTGTCTCCGGCGAAAAAGAACAGCACCCCGGACTTTTTGAAAAACTTCGCACTGCCGGCGCACATTATACCATCATCAACGGATTTGACGAACATTCAAAATTCCTTGAGCTGGTAAATCAAATTTCCTCGCTCATAAAAGAATTTCAACCGGACATTATTCATGTGCAGACTAATTGGCAGCTTGCGGTTGCGGTATATGCAAAGTACCGGTACGGAAATTCATATTCGCTCTATTACACGCTTCATGGCTATCGGCACAACTATGCGTTCCGTTCCGTCTTTGCGCTCTACTTGATCAGCTTGAGCCTTTCGTTGTTTGTTGATAAGGTGTATGTCAGTTCCACGTTTCTTAAAAATAAATTCAAATGGTTAAAGAATAAAATAGAGATTCTCTTTCTGGGCGTTGATGAAGAATTCTTTAGTCATGCGACGCCGCTTCCTTCCCTGAAGGAGAAAAAAATAATCTTTCCGGGCGAATTTCGGGCCGGAAAGAATCAGGCAATGCTCATTCAAGCCGTGAAACATTACATCGAAAAAACTCGCGATACTTCAATTACACTCTACCTCCCCGGTGCGGGAGAAAAATTGGCGACATGCAAAGCGCTTGTCCGAGACCTTGAAATCGAGACGAATGTTATTTTTCCCGGTTTCCTTAACAGAGAGCAACTTCTCGCACTGTACCAGAAGTGCCACTGTGCCGTGGTGCCGACGAACAATGAAACCTTCGGACTCTCGATCGTTGAACCGTTCGTGCTCGCGCGGGTCGTGATCTCGAGAAAAGTCGGGATTGCCGGGGACATCCTGCTCAATGCTTACAACGGCTTTCTTTTTGATACCGAGGTAGAACTTGCAGGAATTTTGGTTTCTGTTTTTGGCGACGAACGGCTCATGCATCAGGTGGCACGGAGGACGGGAGAAGGAAGAGAGGTGTTTCGCTGGGAAAATATTACTCATCAGTATTTGCGAAGCATCGATGAAGATGTGCGTCTTCGTTTGCCGTCCGCTCAGCCGCGGCCGTACGATCGCCGGCGTGTCGTGATTATCTGGACACGGTTCTTGCCGTACCATGTCGCGCGTATCAAACATCTAAAGAAACGGCTGGACGAAATCGGATGCACCCTGACGGCCGTGGAGGTCGCATCACACGACGGGCTGTATCCGTTTGGCGAGAACTCCGGGAACAACGCTATCGATTATGTTTCATGTTTTATGCATACGTCGTACAGAGAGTTAAGCGCAAGAAAAATTTTCAATACTGTCCTTGAAATGCTGCACTATATCAAACCGGATATTGTTTTTGCGCCTGCAACGCCGTTTCCTTCGGGTATGGCCTCGGCGCGATACCGGCTTGAAAACAACACCCGCTCCATTCTTATGGATGACGCATGGGAACATTCCGACAAACGCGGCACTCTGGTGCGTTGGGTCAAAAAAAATATCCATCAAAACATTGACGGCGCTTTTGTTCCCGATGCTTCGCACGCGGAGTACTATCACAAGCTCGGTTTTCAACGAGATAGACTGATCTTCGGTGTTGATGTTGTCGATAATGACTTCTTTTCCGAAAAAGCAGACGCCTCACGCAGCGAGGGCGAACGGGTTCGTGCGCGGCTTAACCTTCCGGAAAAGTATTTTCTATTTGTCGGCCGCCTCCTCCCGATCAAAGGAATTGGTACGCTACTCGAGGCGTACCGGCGGTATCGGATGAGCGTATCGACGGATGCATGGGACCTTGTGTTTGTCGGTGATGGGAGGGAGAAGCACAAGATCGAAGCCGCGGCGGGACATCTTTCCGGTATTCATCTCGCCGGGACCAGAACGGGCGAAGAGTTGTGTCAATATTATGGGTTGGCATCGGTGCTCATCCTGCCAAGTGATTCGGAAACATGGGGTTTGGTCGTGAATGAAGCAATGGCTTCCAGCTTGCCGGTGATTGTTAGTAAAGGCTGCGGATGCGCGGAGGCGTTGGTTGAAAACGGGAAAAATGGCTGGACATTTGACGTTCATGCTGTTGACATGCTCGCAAGCTTGATGAAGC
>CAWJKX010000027.1:0-7985 GCA_963843065.1 uncultured Bacteroidota bacterium | reverse complement strand
ATAAATTTTTCGATGGCCAGAGTATAACTTCCCATCCTCCAGCACGAACGCAGAATTATAGAGGCCGAAGTTTTCCCTTTCTTCAACTCCGCCGGCGATAATCGTGATCAGTTTGCTGAGCTTTAGGAGTTCGCTCAACACGGCGGGTTCGGCGACATTGATCGCCACATCCCAGTTCAAATCTCTCACAGAATAACCGGTGAGGCTCAACTCCGGGAACACGATCACGCCCGCCTTCTTTGCAACCGCTTTCTTTATGGAAGCAATGTGGCGCTCGATATTTTTCTCTACATTGCCGACGGCGGCATCGATCTGCGCTACGGCTACTTTCATTCTCATGAGATTGTTCTTTGCTGGCACTGTTATTTTATTGAGACATCGTTCGGCAGATCGTCGGCATCGTTTGTGGTGCGAGGAAATTCCTGTTCCAGTTTCTTTCCAATTTCTTTGACAACTTCGCAGATGCCGTCGCAAAACCTCTTTTCCTTAAAATGCGCTGTCATCGCTGCTGCAAGGTCATCCCAAAACCCATCGCTCACTTTTTTGTGTATGCCTTCGTCGGCGATGATCTGAAACGAGCGCTCACTCATCGAAAAGAACAGCAACACGCCGCTCTTGTGCCGAGTTTTATCCATCCCGAGTTCAAAGAAATTCTTCAGCGCAAAACGATGGAGCGTGAGCTTGCGCTCATTCCATGCGCGCCGTTTGCGGATGCTGACTCGAATTTCACCGTCCGTTTTTTGTTCAATTTCGGCAATGGTGGCTACAATTTTTTTCCGCTCTTCGACGGTCAGCAATGGATGGATCGAAAATAACGCCATACGTTTCCTCAGTTAATCGGAAATATCGATCATTCTGATATTCTTGATGTACTGAACTGTCTTGTCTTCTTTTAACGATTTCAACCGGCTCAACTTCAATTGCATCCGCTCGACATTCTCGCTAATAATCCGAAGATACATTTTCATGTCGGTGGCTATTCGGCTTTGCAAAAGCACGTCTACGTTTTTCTTCATCGAGTCCAAAGGTGTTACCAAGTCCTGGCTTATCCCCAGCACCAGCTCCTGGATCGCTTCGATACGCTGGCTGCTGATCTCGAGTGCCGAAAGCTGCTGGCGCAATCTGACCCGTTCCAAGACACTGACGATCGTCCTCGGCAAAACGGGCGTTGAAATCTCTTCTTTGACGAGAAAATCCTCGACGCCGAGTTTCATCGTTTCGACGGCAAGATTAAAATCCCGGTTCACGGTTATAAAAACGACGGGGATCGTAATTCCCCGCTGAACGAGGGCGCTCGTCACCTCAACACCGTTCATGCCCGGCAAATTATAGTCCATCAAGATCACATGATAATTCGAGTTAGCCTCAAACTCTTTCAACCCGTCTTCCCCGCTTTTCTTCCAAACGAGGTTGAACACGTAATTTGGATGCTGGGACAAATATAATTCCACCAGTTTGCCAAAATCATCATTGTCCTCTATCATCAAAATATTGATGCGTTCTTTCATTGTGCTCAATTCTCTATACTATGAAGAAAACACGCCACGCTGAAGTCAACCGATAGTGGATGAGTAATGCCGCTGACAATCACCTCGGAAGTGAAAAATAAAAAGTTGTCCCTTTCCCGATTTCTGATTCCAGCCAAATTTGTCCCTGATAAAGTTCTACGATTTTTTTCACGATAGCCAAACCTGCGCCGCTTCCTTCATATTCAGGGTTCAACCTTTGAAAGATAACGAATATCTTGTCAAAATACCTTTTTTCGATTCCGATACCGTTGTCTTGAATCGAAAAGAGAATGCGTTTATCACTCTCTTCCAAAGTAATCTTAATAATCGGGTTCTCATTCTTGTTAAATTTTATTGCATTCGAAATTAGGTTTCGCAGAACAAGCTTTATTTGCGTTGGATTGCATTGATAGGATAAAGGCTGGTGGGGGAGCACCAGAGCGACGTGTTTCTCCTGTATGGAGAATCTCAGGTCATCCAATACTTCGTTTAGGATCTCATTCAGAGAAACAACTTCCGTGAGTTCCGAGAATCGCGAAACACGGGAAAGCACGAGCAGGTCGTCGATCAGGCCCTTCATCCTTGTACAGGATTGAATAATTGATTGAATATACTCCGATGCAGCGCCATCTTTTTCGTGAACATGGTCCTTGAGAAGTACGCGACTGTAGCCTTCTACCGTAATCAACGGTTCTTTTAAATCGTGCGACACAACGTAGGTGAAGTCATCCAACTCTTTGTTCCGGTTTTGAAGCTGAATTGATTTTGAAATCGTTTCTTCGTATAACTTCGCTTTCTCCAGCGCAATGGCGGCAAGGTTGGCAAAGCTTTCGAGGAGCCGAATATGAGATTCTTTGTAGAGATTCGGCGCATAACTTTGCATAGACAGCACGCCGATGATCTTCTCCCTCGAAAACATTGGAATATACAAAAGCGACAATGAAGGCCGCGCTTTGTCGCCAAAAGGATACTGCATTGCACCCAGTGAGTCTTTGTCTCGATTTTCAAGCAATGATTTTCTCGCTTCAATCACTTTCGCGATTCCCGTCCCTGCACGGAGAGAACTTTCGCCCGATTCAGACTGGATTTTCACCTTAGCATTATTGATCGTGTCATAGCATACGACATTTCGCACTGTCCCCTTCGACTCATCAAAAAGGTCGATAAAAAATGCGTCAAAGGGGAGCACCTCGACAAGATGCTTATAGACTGTTTCCGCAATTTCATTAATTTTGAGCAGGGATGTCAGGGTTCGGCTGAGTTCGTAGAGAACGCGCAGTCGTTCGAATTGAAGGCGGTTAACCTCTTCCAGATTTTTCCGCTCAGTGATGTCGCGCGCCATATTCATCATAGCAACGGGACGGTTGAGCGCGTTGTAAAGCAGCGTCGTATTCATACTGACGGAAATCAGCCTCCCGCCGGTGTTTTTCCAATGGATGTCAAAATCACGTAAGCTCTTCTTTTCCCGCAATTCTTTTATCCATAAGACATAACGAGCCATTTCTTCGTCGAGAAGCCATTCGTACGGAAACTCTTTCCCGATCGCGTCAGATTTCTTGATGCCGGTGAGCCGTTCGAATTCGCTGTTCACCTGCAGCACCTTTCCCTCTAAATTGGTGAGGACGAGCGCATCTCCGACAGTAAGCACTCCATCGATGACATTGCGGAACATCTGTTCCGATTGCTGCAATTCCTTTTCAATGGCGTGCTTGAGCGAGATATCCCGATGTACTGCAATGACCGCCTCCCCTCCCCTAAAAGGAATCGTGCTCACGACGACTTCTGCATCAAATAATGTCCCATCTTTTCTCATAGCCTTGTACTCATACCGGTTCGGAACATTCTTCCCCTCGATGCGGTTCTTACTTCTCTCAACTACCCGTTCTCGGTCTTCAGGAGCAATGATCGTTTCAATGTGCTTATCCCTGATTGTGTCGTCTTCATCAAAGCCAAACATTTCTTTCAGAGCGGCATTTGCATAAAGAATTTTTAAATCACGGACGATCGTCACTCCATCGGCCATTGCTTCAATGATCGATTCGTACTCCGCCGCATTCATTGCGTGGGGGGAAATTTTTTGAGCCGCGTGCAGAAGAAAAAGCGCGTAACGCCCAACTTTTTTCGCTATAAGTTTTTCTTCCCCGTTGTTCTCGGTCACGGAACCGCCAATGAGTTCCACAACCCCCACAACTCGATGACGCTCAATTACGGAGATATGTGTTACAGGAAGTTTGTCAAAGCGGACATTTTTGCCCGCTTTGGCCGGAAACATTTTCTTGCCGCCGGGGTGAAAGAGCAAGGCGGCCTTTTTCCGCACAATGTTTTTGAGATGAGATTCAGAGAGGCTTTGCTCCGCCAGAAAACGACGCAATTGCACAGGGTACAAATAAGATCCTGCAAGTCTCACAGTCTTGTCTTCGACGCGATACATGGCAGCAGCAACTCCGCCGGTGAATTTTAGAACATGTAATAAGAATGATGGAACTGATTGTTTCTCGGCATGATGGGTTTCAAGAACTCCGTCAGCAAGGCGGTTGAAGAATCCGTAGAGTTTCTTCAGTTGCGCAGCTGCATTCCCTTGACCGGACGCTTGACGAGCTGCTGGCTGTTTAGCACGATGTTTCGGAAGTCGCTTTGAGGGCATAAAAAAGGAACGTTACATTCGTCGTCCGACAATAACAGATACTTCTTTCAGCTTTTTCATAAGATGAAGAAATGCCGCAGGCTTCAACGACTGAAAGCCGTCCGACATCGCCTGGTCGGGATGAGCATGCACTTCCACCATCAACCCGTCCGCTCCGGCGGCGATTGCCGCGAGCGCCATCGGCGAAACCAAATCCCATGCACCCGTTCCATGGCTCGGATCGACGATGACCGGCAAATGTGATAATTTTTTTATCACGGGGATTGCATTTAAATCGAGCGTGTTCCGCGTGTACGTCTCGAAGGTCCGAATACCCCGTTCGCAGAGGATGACATTGTAGTTTCCCTTTGACAGGATGTACTCGGCCGCCATGAGCAACTCTTCGATCGTTGCAGAAAGCCCTCGCTTCAATAGCACCGGCTTGTTTAACTCGCCGACCCGTTCGAGTAATGAAAAATTGTACATGTTACGAGCGCCGATTTGGAGGATGTCGGAATGTTCTGCAACAACGGAAAGAGTTTCTGTATCCTTCACTTCCGTCACGATTTTTAGCCCGGTTGCTTCTGCAGCTTCCTTAAGATACTCCAGCCCTTCAAGTTTCAACCCTTGAAATGCATAAGGGGACGTCCTCGGCTTAAACGCCCCCCCTCTGAGAAATCGTGCGCCAGCACTTTTGACCAGTTCCGCAATTTCTTTGATTTGCGAACGGCTTTCTACTGAACAAGGGCCAGCGATGATGCTAATCTCTTCTCCCCCGAACCTTGCGCCGCCGACATCGACAATGGTTGGTTCAGGCTTAAAATCCCTGCTGACAAGTTTGAACGGTTTTGAAACGGAAATGACGTCGATAACACCGGAAAGAGTAAGAAAATTTTCCGGGTCCACCTTTCCCTTGTTACCGGTTACGCCAATTGCGACCCGTTGAACACCGGGAATCTCATGGGGGAAAAACCAAAGGACGATATTTTTTCTTTGACCGCATCAATTTCTTTTCGCGAGGCGTCGAGCCTCATTACGATTAACATTCTATCCTGCGATTCTGTACTTTGGGATATGAGATTATTTACCAGCTTCCGCTTGCTCCACCTCCGCCAAAAGATCCGCCACCGCCAGACCATCCCCCACCGCCTCCACCGCCGAAACCTCCTCCTCCAAAAAATCCTCCCCCTCCAAAACCGCCTCCCCAATATCCCGACTGATAATGTCCGCGCGATGAAATGCCATAGCGCCGTCCGCCGCCGAAGATCGACATTCCGAATATAACAAACAAAATGATTGATAATATCACCGTCCCCAAATTCGTTACTTTGTCTCTCGTCCGGCCTTCTGCTTTGTATTCACCCTTGGTCGCCTTAATTACCGCATCAAGCCCTGCACTGATACCGCCATAATAATCACCATCTCGAAAACGGGGACGCATCTCGTTCCGGATAATTTGATCACACAACGCGTCCGGTAGCGAACCCTCCAGTCCATAACCGACCTCGAACCTTATTTGCTTTTCTTGTCTTGCAATGAGAATAAGAAGGCCATTGTCCTTCCCCTTTGTCCCAATCTTATTTGCTTCTGCAATTTTTAGCGAGTAATCAGTAATGTCCTCTCCTTGCAACGACTGAATCAGAACAACCGCGATCTGTGTGGACGTACTGTCCTCAAATCGTTTCAACTGTGTTTCGAGCGAACGCCATTCGGAGAATTCGAGCGTGTTTGTAAAATCGGTAACATGTTCGTGCAATTGCGGCACCGAGATCTCTTGCGCCTTCAGCACAAACCAGGCGGACGAGAGAATAGAAAGGAGAAACAGAAGTCTTAGGCGATGTGTTATGTGAATTTTGATAGTATCACCTGTGGTCAAAATTTGACTTTCGGCGCTTCCTCAGCTCCTGTTTGCGCCTGGAAGTATGCTTTGGGAGCAAATCCACCGAAACCTGCAATCATTGAAGTCGGGATTGTCTTAATTGCCGTATTGTAAGTCTGCACCACTTCATTAAAATGTCTTCGTTCGACCGCTATACGGTTTTCGGTACCTTCCAATTGCGCCTGCAATTGGAGAAAATTTTCATTCGCCTTAAGGTTTGGATAATTTTCGGTAACGACCATAAGACGGGACAAAGCTGATGTTAACTCCCCTTGCGCTTTCTCGAACATTTGGAAAGCCTGCGGATTTTTCAACACTTCGGGGGAAATGACCATTTGACCGACTTTGGCACGCGCTTCCACAACGTTTTCCAACGTCTCTTTCTCGTGGCTCGCGTATCCTTTCACTGTCTCGACCAGGTCCGGTATCAAATCGAACCGACGCTGGTAATGATTTTGAACTTGCGACCACTGACTGTTTACTCCTTCGTCCATCGCCACTAATCTGTTATAAACGCCGACTCCCCACATTATCGTCAAAATTCCGACGAGAAGTATTCCACCAATAACCGACAATGCGATAACGAGACCTTTTGATTTCATTGCAAATATTCTCCTTGGTTAAACACACGGTTGATTACAAGGTTGCAACAGAAGGTAATCAATAGTAGTTTTAAAAACAAGCGTTGGGAATTCCCCCTAAATCCTTGACAATCAACAAAATTGTAATTACTATTTCATTCAGCCATTTCAACAATAGACATTGTAGAATTGCTCGTATGAAGAAGGAGTCGACATGCCTCGCATAGTAAAGGGGGGACTGATCCAGTGTTCCGTATCTGAATCGACGGAAAAGCCGATTGAAGTCATAAAGAAGTCGATGATCGATAAGCATATTGCGCTTATCGAAGAAGCGGGGAAAAAAGAAGTCCAGATACTCTGCCTTCAGGAAATTTTCTTCGGGCCATATTTCTGTGCAGAACAGAAGACAAAATGGTATGCAATGGTCGAAAAAATTCCCGACGGGCCGACGGTAAAACTGATGCAGGAGTACGCGAAGAAATATTCAATGGTGATGGTTGTTCCGATTTATGAAGAGGAAATGACAGGAATCTACTACAACACCGCTGCCGTAATTGATGCCGACGGGAGGTATCTCGGGAAATACCGCAAACACCATATTCCGCAAGTCGACCCGGGTTTCTGGGAAAAGTTCTACTTTAAGCCAGGTAATCTCGGGTACCCTGTATTTAAAACACGTTACGCTGACATTGGCATCTATATTTGCTACGACCGGCACTTTCCGGAAGGGGCCCGCATTCTTGGATTACACGGTGCGGAAATCGTCTTTAATCCATCGGCGACGGTAGCAGGATTGTCAGAATATTTATGGGAACTCGAGCAACCGGCACACGCTGTTGCAAACGGATATTTCGTCGGTGCGATTAACCGGGTTGGTACGGAGCCTCCCTGGAATATCGGAGAATTTTATGGGAAAAGTTATTTCTGCAATCCGCGCGGAAGAATTATTGCACAAGCGAGCCGCGACAAAACCGAGCTTGTAGTCGCTGATTTGGATTTAGACGTAATCAAGGAAGTCCGGTCGGTATGGCAATTCTACCGGGATCGAAGGCCTGAAACGTATAAGGAAATTGTTGAAGAATACTGAAGGCAAGTTAAAAGTGAAAAGTTAAAAGTTGAAGATTAAGAGATTTTGGGTTTCGAAGTTTTCACTGAGCAAAAAAGACTTACCAGCGCAATGACATCACAAGAAATAATTGATATAACCGCAAAGAACACCTTCGGGACATGGAGATTCCAAAAAGGCTGGAAGCCTCTCCACATTACGGATGCAGAGGGATGTTATTTCATCGATGCAAACGGGAAGAAATATTTGGATTTATCCTCGCAGCTGATGTGTGTAACGCTCGGTCATAAAAACCAAGCAGTGATTAAGGCAATTGAGGAACAAGTGC
>CAWJKX010000026.1:0-39175 GCA_963843065.1 uncultured Bacteroidota bacterium | reverse complement strand
CGGATGCACTTCACCCATCCGGGGTTCGAGGTTCAGCGAATCCAATACGCGAAAAGCGTCAGCTTCCGGCATACCAACGACATCCGGAACGACAAGCGTACCGCCATGATTCACATACCATGGGAGAATAATAATATCCAGAAGGAGAACGATAAACAAAAATCCTCCTAGCACTCCACAAAACTATCCTCGTAATCTTTGACCGAAAGAGATCCTTCATATTCCTCACGAAAAAAGTTAATCATACATCCAACGGAAAAGCAGAACGGCTCAATTATTGTGCAGCAATGACTCAATGTATTTTCCGATGAGGTCGAACTCAAGGTTGACGTTTGAGCCGGCTTTGTAATCGTGAAAAATAGTCTGTTCGAACGTATAGGGTATGATCGCAACTTCAAAATAATCGGCGTGCAGCCGCGCAACGGTCAAGCTCACTCCGTCAACCGAGATCGAACCAACCGGAATAAGGTATTTCCGAAATTTTTTAGGGAAAGCGAATTGCGAACATCCAGCTCGTTTTCAGAGCAGTGCACTTCATCACAGTTCCCGTTGTGTCGACATGGCCTTGAACGAGATGTCCGCCCAGTCGTTGGTTCAGCGAGACAGCCCGTTCCAAATTAACGCTGCTGCCGACGTGCAATCCTCCCAAACTGGTCTTGCTCAGCGTCTCTTTCACAGCGTCAAATGTAAGAATTCTCTGTTTTCGGTGCACAATAGTCAGGCACGTTCCGTTGACCGCAATGCTGTTATCAACTTTTAGGCCCGAGGATATCTTTTTTGCTTGAATATCAAATTGGATTCCATCGTCCCTCTTCCGAACCGAACAAACCCTCCCGACTTCTTCGACAATTCCAGTAAACATGATTAGTTCATTTCATAGTCGAACATGATTTTAGAAATTTGCGCAATGGCATTAATCCCGGTTTTCTGTTCCTGCAAATCTTTCGAAAGAACGACCAGCACATATTTGCGTCCGTCTGGCAGATAGATAATTCCGGAATCGTGCTGAACTCCCGGACTGCTCCCTGTTTTGTGGGCAACGTTTACAACCTTCGGCAACCTTGCCGGGATCATATCGGTAAATCTTTGCTGCAGTAGAATAGCGAGCATCTCTTCAGAGATTTTCTTGTTCAAAACTTTTTTTTGGGCTAACTTTTCATACAATAGCGCCAAAGATTTTGCGGTTACCGTGTTGTTCTTTCCAGCCTGAAAGGCCTTGGTATCCTCCACACACCTCAATACATGAATATCATTTACTCCAAGCATAAACATCGTTCGTTGGACATTCCCCACGCCCACTTTTTGAATGAGCAGATTCGCAGCGAGATTACTGCTTACCGTGATCATCTCGAACACAAGAGTTCGAATTCGTTCCTTTTTCCCGATTCGAAGGTACAGGCTGTCATCGCTGTCGCTTGAGGACTGGAGAGCATATGTGCTGCCGTCAACGATGCTTGAAAAGCTATTGATGACATCAAGAGAATCATCGAGAGAGAACATCCCCTTACGCGCCTGATTGAAGACTTCGATCATCACAGGTGTTTTGATCGTACTCGCTGCATGAAACTCATCATTTGCATTCCGGTAAAGCGCTTTCCCTGTTTGCAGGTCTTCAAATGCAACGGCAAATCTTCCACCCGCCGCGGCGATCACCGAATCAACTCTTTTTTCAGCATCCTGCATTGTCGATCGATGAGGTCTTGCGTTGGCATACGAAACGAAACAACACAGCAAAACCAGAACGACGATCTTCGGGCTATTGTGTTTTTTTGTACGACAAACGTCCTTCAATAAAAATGTCTCCATCAGTATTTCTTATACCTTTACGCTTAATCCTAAATGACTGCCTCATGCCGCCAAATGCGAGGAGGCCTTCACCGAATTTTTTCGGAGATATAAAAAGATATATTTTATCCACTGCCCTCGCTTTCAGGAATTGCTGATAGATCGATTGCCCTCCTTCCACAAGAAGGGAGGCTATTCCCTTTCCAGCAAGCACGGTGAGAATTTCAGGAATTGAAATAATCGCCCTTCCTACTCCTCATCGGTATAAGTTGAACTCCCTTTGCCTGAAGAATTCCGGCCTTTTCCGTTTTGGCAGCTTCCAAAGAACACGATCGTGCGGCTTCGATCTTTGTCATTAAACATCGCTGCCTCAACAGGAGTGCGAAGTTTTCCGTCAATCAAAACTCTGATAGGGTTCCTTCCCTTCACGCCGCGAACAGTCAACTTCGGATTGTCAAGTGCCGCTGTTCCCCTCCCTATTAACTACTGCATCATATTCCGATCGAAGATGTATGCACGACCTTGCGCGATGCTTCTGTCGATATCCATTTCGAAGTGCCATCCTTCTTCGCAATGAATCCGTCGCTTGTCTGCGCCACCTTCAAAGCGACGAAAGGAACTCCCGTTGAAATATATTTGATAAACTTCTCATTAAGCGTCCCAGCCTCAGACTCCAGGACACCCGCCACAACTTTCACTCCCGCAGTGCGAAGATAGTCAAAACCTTTTCCAGCTACGAGCGGGTTTGGATCGCTCATTGCCGCGACGACTTTGACAATTCCTTCATCGACAATGGCATTCACACATGGTGGAGTCTTGCCGTAATGAACGCACGGCTCAAGATTTACAAACAACGTCGCCCCGCGGAGGTTTGGATGACGTACATGTGCATTCTTAATTGCATTAACCTCAGCGTGCGAATCCCCGAATTTCCGATGATACCCTTTCCCCAGCACTTTTCCGTTAAAAACAATTACTGCACCAACGAGGGGATTTGGGCTCACGTAGCCGGCTCCTTTCGCCGCCAACGTTAGGCACATGCGCATCCATTTCTCGTCCTCCACGCGGCTCATTCGACCCACCAACGTGAAACTAAACAGACATCACGGATACATTCGCAGCCAATCCGTGATGTCTTCATAATCCTTTTCGCGTTTTTATTTAAAATAGATCTCTTTTTTCTTAGCAGCCGATTTATAGATCGCATCAACAATTCTCATGCGCAGGACTGCCTCGTCTGCCGTCGATATTACCTGATGGATGCCGCGAACAGCGCCGACAAAGTGCTTTAATTCATTTTCGTACGAACGCCGAAACAGGTTTTGAATATCGTCGATTTTACCAGGAGTAACGTTCACGATACTCCCATGCATTTCACGATGGATCTTTAAGGGGATTCAATTTTGCGCTCCCTTTGTCCCCGTAGATATTGCAGTAAAAGAGTTCGTTCTCGATATAAAAACTCCAGCTCACCTCGATGGTGATTGTTGCACCATTTTTCATGAACAAAAACACTGCAGCGGAATCCTCGACACCCGGGGTTGCATGGGAATACGTGGAAGAATCAACGCGTTTCACCTCAGGATAGCCGGTCATCCATAAGGCAAGGTCGAGCATAACGATACCGAGGTCGAGGAACACCCCTCCGCCGGATTTGTCTTTATGTCCCATCCAGCTGCTCTGGTCGGTGAGTTTCTTCAGCCACCCTGTTTTGACGTAAAAAATTTCTCCCAAATCATTGTTTTCGATGAAGCTCCGGAGAATCATCGTGTCGGGGCGAAAGCGATTGTTCATTCCCACCATAACTTTTTTCTTTGCCTTTTTCGCGGCATCGGCAATAGCAACGGCTTCAAGATACTTCCGCGCGATCGGTTTTTCGACGAAGATATCTTTCTTTGCGTCGAGACAAGCAATGGCGACTTCTTTATGCGCATTTGTTGTGGCGCAAATATCGACGGCATCGAGTTCTTCTGATTGAAGCATTTCCTGCACGTCGGAATAGTAGCGCTTGATGCCGTATTTTTCAGCGAGAGCACGCGCACGCGACCTGTCTTTATCGCACACGCACGGTATGGTTGCATCGGGAATTTTTGTAAGAATGGGAAGGTGAAAGACCTGAGCAATCCAACCTAACCCAACAATACCAATTTTTGCTTTTTCCATTATTGGCAATACAATTTAACAGACATTACTACAATGCTCGGCGTTCAGCCGCTCTGTCGATTCGAAGGATGAGCTTCACAGAACTCTTTAACGACACTTGCAATTCCTCTGGGGTCAAGTTTCACTATTTGATAGAGTTCATTCGGCGTGCCGTGTTCAATAAAACTATCCGGAATGCCATGGACATGAACGTTGACATGGCGATGGTTCATTGTCGCAAGAGTTTCTAAAATTGCCGCTCCAAATCCGCCATCAACTGTGTTCTCTTCCACGGTCACAATTCGGTCGAATTTTTCGAGGAGGTGTTCGAGAAGTCCCCGGTCGATCGGTTTAACGAAACGCATATTCACAACTTCTGCCAGAATTCCCTCTTTCGCCAACAAGTCTGCTGCTGCGAGCGAGTTATAGACCATCGTTCCGATGGCAAGAATTGCGACGTCGTTCCCACTCCGAAGCACTTCTCCGTTGCCAATCTCCATTTTTTCAAAACCTTTTTTCAGCGGAACCCCAAACGCGTTCCCGCGAGGATATCGCATGGCGATTGGTCCGCCGCGATATTCAACCGCAGTAAATAACATGTCTCGTAATTCACTTTCGTCTTTCGGTGCCATGATCACCATGCCGGGAATGCACCGCAAATAGGACAAGTCAAAAGCTCCATGATGAGTCGGTCCGTCTGCCCCGACAAGTCCTCCTCTATCAAGAACAAAAACTACATGCAAATTCTGGAGCGCGACATCGTGAATAATTTGGTCAAATGCTCTCTGTAAAAAAGTCGAATAAATTGCCGTTACCGGAATATACCCTTCGGTAGCGAGACCGGCAGCGAACGTTACCGCGTGCTGCTCGGCAATCCCCACATCGAAGAACCGTTCGGGCATTGCTTTCTGCAAAGCCGTCAATCCTGTTCCATCCGGCATGGCAGCAGTAATGCCAACAACTTTTGAATTTTGTTTGCAGATTTCGACGAGCGCATCCCCGAAAATCGTAGTAAATGCGGGGGGAGCATTAGGATTTTTCGGAGAAATTCCGGTGACCTTATCAAATGGCGTCACACCATGAAGCCGTGTTGCTTCCTTCTCTGCCGGTCCATATCCCTTCCCTTTTTCTGTGATGACATGGATGAGAATCGGGCCTTTCAGATTCTTTACGTGACGCAGAATTTCTACCAATTTTACGACATTGTGCCCGTTAAACGGCCCGAAGTACCGAAAGCCCAATGCTTCAAACAACATTCCCGGCGTAATGACAGCCTTCAGCCCCTTCTCAACATTCTGCGCAACAGAACGAAGACGGTCTCCAAACGTATCCAGCTTGCCAGTGAGATCCCAAACATTCGCTTTAAATTTGTTGTAGCTTGGATGAGTTAGAACCTCTGCGAAGTAATTGTGGAATGACCAAAGGTTCGGAGCAACGGAAGAGAGGGAAACCATTTGATTGTCGTTAAGCACAACGATCATATCCTTCTTGAGCAAACCGGCATTATTCATCGCTTCGTACGCCATCCCTCCGGTTAACGATCCGTCTCCAACAATGGCAACGACTTTGTAATTCTCATGATTGAAATCGCGGGCAGTGGCAATGCCGAGTGCCGAAGAAATTGCCGTACTGGCATGTCCGGCACCAAAAGTATCGTATTCACTTTCGCTGCGCTTGAGAAATCCGCTGATGCCATGCAGCTGCCTAATAGTATGCAGGCGACTCTTGCGGCCTGTAAGAATCTTGTGAGGATAGGCTTGATGTCCGACGTCCCACACTAATTTATCCTTTGGGGTATCGAAAACGTAGTGAAGGGCAACCGCAAGTTCGACCGCCCCCAATCCTGCACCGAGATGCCCTCCGGTTTTCGAAATTGAGTCGACAAGAAATTCCCGTATCTCTTTGGAAAGAATCCGAAGGTCCTTAACCTCCAATTGGCGTAAATCGTAGGGTGTATCAATCTTATGAAAGAATTTGGTCGGTGTGTCTGGCATTATCTTCTCGTTCATTCAAAATCCATCAACTCGATTTTGCTGTTCATATCTTTGCTGAGCTTTTTGACTCTCAGTTCCGCTTTTGAGAGTGTCTCCATACATTCTTTTGACAGCGCAATTCCCTCTTCGTACAATTCAATTGCACCTTCGAGGGGAGTTTCCCCTTGTTCTAAAGAATCCACAATCTTTTCCAGCCGCGCGAGAGATTGCTCGAACGTTCGTTTTGATGCTTCTTTTTTCGCAGGAGCCATTGTTGTTGCTTATTTCTTTTTTTGAACTAACTCTACAATCGAATCGGCGCTTCCATCATGAAACCGTATCGTGAGGCGATCTTTTTCCGAAACGTTTGCAGCTGCAGGAATAATTTTTTGACCGCGATACACAATGGTATAGCCGCGTTTAAGCGTCAGCTGGGGATCAACAGATTGAATCCTCTTGGAGAGGGACTGAACTTGCTGGCGGACCATGCCGAAACGATGCCCTGTACTTTGGTGCAGCTGCCGCTCTAAATCATCGACCATTTGGCCTCGTTGACGGAAGAGATCCAACGGCTTATTGAAGGAATAACTCCCAACCAGAGTGTGAACTCTCTCTTTTGACGATTGAATTCTGCTTGCTGCAAGATTTTGAATAGTATAGGAAAAATTGCGTAGAATATCAATAATCTCATTTCTGTCTTTCACTACAAGTTCTGCGGCCGCAGAAGGGGTTGGCGCCCGCAAATCCGCGACAAAATCACTGATGCTGAAATCAATCTCGTGCCCTACCGCACTGATGATTGGAATGCCAGACGAGTAGATCGCACGGGCAACCACTTCCTCGTTGAATGCCCACAGATCTTCTAACGAGCCCCCCCCTCTTCCGACGATCATCACATCGATTCCGGGTAACGTGTTCATGTCGCGAATGGCCTGCGCAATTTCATCGGCGGCTCCGATTCCCTGCACTTTCACCGGCGCTACGATGACCTCCAGAGCCGGAAACCGACGAGCTAAGACGTTCAGCATATCGTGAATTGCAGCACCGGTAGGCGACGTTACGATTCCGATTTTTTGCGGATAGGACGGAAGGGGCTTCTTATGAGCTTCATCAAAAAGTCCTTCTGCACTCAATTTTTGTTTAAGGCGGTCAAACGCAAGCTGCAGTTCTCCCATCCCAACGGGTTGAAGTTGAAGACAATCGATCTGGTAATTTCCCCGCGGCTCGTACACCGTAATGTTCCCGCGTACGATGACCTTCATTCCATCATTCGGGCGAAAGAGCATCTGCGCGACACGGCTGCGCCACATCACGGCCGATAACTGAGCTCCCTCGTCCTTCAACGTGAAATACATATGCCCGGATGTATGGAGTTTGCAGTTCGAGATCTCTCCCTGCACCCAGACCTCATTAAACCCTCGCTCAAGAACACTTTTGATACGGCGGGTAATTTCGGTTACCGATATAATATTTTTTTCTTCCTGCATAATTTAATAATATAACTCTAATTGTTTGAATTTCAAAAATCGGTTGCGAGGCCTTAAACGTTCGAGCCGAACCTTCCGAAGGTTTCCTCTAATAAGCGACCTAACGCTAATATCTTCAAAAATTTTTGTCAAAAACCCTTAGAAGATTTTTCAAGGTAGACCACTCCCCCTTTTTGGGTAGTGTTACAATTTCGAAGTAAATGTCATCCCGGCGAACGCCGGAATCCAGTTTAATCGGTCTGGATGCCAGCTTTCGCTGGCATGACACACATTTTTCGGTTTGACATGCTCAAACTGCACCACCACCTGTTTTTGCGATACTCTGCATCTTTACGTATATTGACAAAGCAAATGGAGGAACTATGAAATTAGATGTATTAGCGATCGGCGCACATCCCGATGACATTGAATTGTCATGTGCTGCAACTGTGGCGAAACTTGTCAAAAGCGGCAAGAAGGTCGCTATTGTGGATTTGACGCAGGGTGAACTCGGGACGCGCGGGTCAAAAACAATCCGAAAGCAGGAAGCGGAGAGCGCAGCAAAAATTCTTGGCGTTGAATTTCGTGACAACCTGAGGATTCCGGATGGCAATATTGAAATCAACAAGAAAAATATTGCCAGCGTAATGGAAGTGTTGCGTACCTTCCAGCCCACCGTCATTCTCTTTCCACATTGGCTCGAACGGCATCCCGACCATGAACACGCGCACAGATTATGCAAGGAAGCATGGTTTCTCGCAGGCCTTGAAAAAATTTCAACAAGGGTAAACGGAAAAAAACAAGAGCCGTTCCGCCCCAAAAAGTATTTCCACTATATGCAGAAGTACGAGTTCACGCCGTCTTTCATCGTCGATGTTTCCGACGTCTATGATATGAAAACAAAGGCTTTGTCTGCGTTTGAGTCGCAGTTCTATAATCCTCACAGTAAGGAGCGAGAGACGCTATTGTCTTCAAAACTGTTTATTGAATCCATTAAGGCGCGGGACATTCATCACGGCAGTCTCATCAACACAGCGTTCGGTGAACCGTTTTATTCTATCCAACCGTTAGGTATAGGTTCATTCTTCGATCTCACAGTCTAAAGGAGTTTTTTTCGTTTGCATAGAGACTTTCGACCGATTATTCTTTCCAAATTTACGAAAGAGTTCTCGTTTTCGATTTTAAAAGTCTTCAATCTCAGCTGAAAATAGGAACTCTCTTCATGGCATGATTGTTGAGTCAGTAAGTAAAGCAGCTATGATTCTCTTCGCCAAACATATTGTTCTCGCCACATGGCTCCTCGTCATCCTCTTCATTGTGGCGAACTCAGGGTTTACTACGGTCATTCGCCAATGCACCATGGAACCGGCCCATCCTATGGATTGCTGTGCTGGTTCTGGTGAAGGAAACGGTATGCCAATCAATGGACCGCGCGCCCAGGGGGAAGCAACGGTAGCTGGGGTTTTTCCCGATTGCAGCATATCCACCATTGTGGGAGGTTTAGCGAACGCCCCTGCACTCCTTGAAAAAGAGAACACAATTCATTCTTCAAAAATTATTACATCGATTCCCCAGTCTGAACAACCTGCATTCTTCAATACAATTACTAAGCAGTTTTTTCCCTTCTCCAATCAACATCTTGCCTTCTTCCCGCTTTCGGCGGAGAAGTGTGTCCTTAATTCCACTTTTCTCATCTAAGTAGAAACTCCTTTCGTGCGAAGTGAAAGGGCGTGCTGTATTCCCTCTTCACCCAAGCACTATTGTTCTCAACCCGCTCGCTCATTATGCTTTCGGATTAAACGGCGGCGCGAGAATACGATCCGATTTCAACAGATCAATAAACAAAGGAGTTCAACAGATGCTGAAAGTCATCAGAATACTGGTTATCACATTAACTTTGTTTGGCCCCGTGACGCTGCGAGCACAAGAATCGCCAATGCTTAGCCTTGACGATCTTGTATCTGAGGCGCTGCAAAATAATCCCCAGCTTCGCTCTGCACGGAACGGGACGGCGGCGGCAAGGACAAAAGGCGACCAGGTGACATCGTGGGATGCACCGCAAATCGGTGTCGAATTTTATCAAACACCGATTCAATCTTTTCCCAATCCAATAAAGAACGGAATGGAGACTGACTACTTCGTTCAGCAGATGATTCCCTTCCCCGGAAAACTCTCGGCAATGGGGGAAGCAGCGGAAAATAGCGCTGGCATGATTGATCAGCAATATAAAGCGCTAGAACGGCGAATCATCCGCGATTTGAAATCGGCGTATTTCGAGCTCTTCCACGTCCAACGGAAAATTGAAGTGAATGCGGAAAATCAAGAATTGATGAAGAGATTTACGGAGATCACGCGCAAGCAATATGAAGTCGGAATGGGACAGCAAGCGGATATTTTGCGGGCTCAAACTGAGCTTTCGTCGCTCATGAACGAAGGGGTCAATCTCTCGGAAGAAAAAAAAGTAGTTGAATCGATGATCAACACAATCTTGAGCAGACAAGCAAATGCTCCTCTGGGATCTGTGCCCGACGTCGAGGTTACGATACCCCAATGGACTTTTGAGCAGCTTCGTCCCGTTGCTTTCGAGAGCCGGCCGGAATTAAGAGGAATGAATTTCAACATCGGAATGAGCAAAGCCGAATTATCCGGATCACAGCGAGAATATTATCCGGACATCATGGCACGCGTTACGTACAAAAATATATCAGACACGAAAAATGATTTCTGGGCAGCAATGGTTGGAGTCAATATTCCTTTGGCCTTTTGGTCAAGTGGAAGGTACACTTCAAAAGTAGAGGAAAATGAGCTCAATGTGCGCAAGGCAGAAGATGATCTGGCAAACATGCAAAACATGGTTTCATTCGAAGTTCAGGATGCCCTGGTAAAAGTGGAATCCAATTACAATTTGGTTCTCTTGTATAAAAACACAACCATCCCTCAGGCGGAACAAACATTGCAGGCTACGCTCTCTGCATATCAGACGGGTAAAACAGAATTCTTGATGGTGATTGATGCATATCGGATGCAGCTCATGACAAAATTAGACTATCACATGGCAGTGATGAACTACATGGCAAGCCAGGCGCAATTGGAACAGGCAGTGGGCCTGGATATCGCGCACATTTCAGAAAAAATTCAGTAACCTTATCGACAAGGAGTTCGAAATTATGAAGAACATTATTATTACAGCAGTCGTGAGCATTTTCTTGGGACTGGGCGCCGGATGGCTCGTCTTCCATTCTTCTATTAAGAATGAAGCGTCAAATAACCGGAAGATTCTTTACTACCGGGACCCAATGAATCCGCAACTCACATCCCCCATGCCGAAGAAAGCATCGGATGGAATGGACTTCGTTCCCGTCTATGCAGAGCAATCCGCACAAACCGGCCAAAAAAAGATCGCGTATTACAAAGATCCGATGCACCCGTGGTATACATCCGATAAACCAGGGAAGGCCCCCGATTGCGGAATGGACCTCGTGCCCGTGTATGAAGGTGAACCTGATTCAAACGCTATTCATATCGACCCCGCGACGATGCAGAATATGGGCGTAACAACTGAAGAGGCAAAAGCAAGAACTCTCACTAAGACAATACGTACATCAGGCAAAATTGATTATGATGAGACAAAAGTCTATTCAGTGTCGACGAAAGTAATGGGGTACGTCGAACGGCTTTATGTTGACTACACCGGACAAACTGTCCGCAAAGGTCAGGTATTAATGGATCTCTACAGCCCGGAGCTTGTCGCCACACAGCAGGAGTATCTTCAGGCGATTCATTACCAAAAACAATTACAAAACAGCAGCATCGAAGAAGCACGGAAAGAAGCAGAAGAACTTGTTCAAAGTTCGAGGCAACGCCTTCTCTACTGGGACGTTCCGGAAAGTGAAATCAAAGCGCTTAATGAACGGGGAATACCCAAAAAGACCATGACGATTGTGTCTCCCGTAGACGGGGTCGTCGCTGATAAAATGGTAATCCAGGGACAAAATGTAATGTCGGGAATGACATTGTACAAAATTGCCGACGTTTCTTCCCTCTGGATTCTGGCCGATATTTATCAATACGAACTGCCATGGGTGAAGATAGGGCAAAAAGCCCACATCGACATCTCCTACATTCCAGGCAAAACGTTCACGGGGATGGTAGATTATATTTATCCATATCTAAATATGGAAACGAAAACAGCAACGGTGCGGATCAAGGTGCCTAAATTCTCCGTCGCCGAATTCAAGCCCGAGATGTATGCAACGGTCAACATTTTTTCACCAATAGAGGGCAAGAGTGTAACAGTTCCAGACCGGGCAATCATTCGTTCAGGAGAACGGAACATTGTCGTTGTTGCGCTGGGCGGCGGTTATTTCGTTCCGCGCGATGTGAAACTGGGGGTTGAGGCGGACAGTTATGTCGAAATTCTTCACGGCCTACGCGAGGGGGAGCAAATTGTAACGTCATCGCAATTTCTTATCGACTCGGAGAGCAACCTCAAGGCAGCGTTACATTCAATGCTCGGCCATGCGGAAAATGATAGCTTAAACGCCGCAATGCAAACGGAACCGATGGAAAAAAGCCAATCAAAAGCTGACGTAAATGAAGCAGCACAACAGGAAAAAATTCACGGTAAGCGCGGCCCACGGAACGTTGATCATATTAAAATGGAGACTCAAGAAACGGGCTCCAATAAAAACACTGCACATGAGTTAGCACAAGAAGATAGCAAAGGATCAAAACAGCTTCAGCGATTCATTGACCCTGTATGCCGCATGGAGGCAGACGGAAGCGAGGAATTATCTTATACGTACAACGGAAACAAATACTATTTCTGCGGTTCCGGCGACATGGAAAAGTTCAAACGTTCCCCTCAACAATACATTCCGACGGGCGGCCGATAGTCTGCGCTTTACGGATACATTTGAACAAAGGACTAAAAAATGTTACAGAAGATTATTGAAGCATCGATTCGCAATAAGTTCATAGTCATCCTCACAGTTATTTTTCTTGTTTGCTGGGGAATGTACGCAATGCTGCATATCCCCGTCGACGCAATCCCTGATTTAAGCGATGTGCAGGTTATCATCTATAGCGAATATGAAGGGCAATCTCCGAGAATCGTGGAAGACCAAGTTACGTATCCGCTAACAACGGCAATGGTTTCTGTCCCCGGCGCCAAAGTTGTTCGAGGATATTCATTTTTTGGTTACTCCCTCGTCTATATAATTTTTGAAGATGGAACAGACATGTATTGGGCGCGAAGCCGCGTCCTTGAGTATTTGAATTACGCTCAGAAACGACTTCCAAAGGATGTCGTTCCTACACTCGGCCCCGATGCAACAGGTGTCGGCTGGGTGTTTGAATACACACTCTCGTCGGATAAACATTCGCTACAAGAGCTTCGTTCATACCAGGATTGGTACTTAAAGTACGAGCTCTCTTCTGTGCCCGGTGTCGCGGAAGTTGCGAGCGTTGGAGGCTTTGTAAAAGAATATCAGGTGGCTGTTGACCCTGTAAAGTTGTTTGCCTATAACATTTCTCTCAAGATGGTTGAAATGGCGATAAATAACTCGAACAATGATGTAGGCGGCGAGGTCATTGAAATGGGAGAAACGGAATTCATGGTCAGGGGTTTGGGATACATAAAATCATTGAACGATATTAAGAATATCCCTGTCATGGTGGACAAAAAAAGCGGAACGCCCGTGTATATCCAAGATATAGCCGACGTCACGATCGGTCCCCTGATGCGGAGAGGATTGGTTGAAAGTAATGGACAGGGCGAAGTTGTTGGAGGTATCATCGTTATGAGGTACGGCGAGAATGCTTTGCAGGTTATTGAGAACGTAAAGAAGAAACTCGTCGAACTGAAGCAGGGATTGCCGGATGATGTGAAAATAACAACAGCATACGACCGTTCAGGGCTGATCGGACGTGCTATCGATACGTTGAAGGGAAAGCTCATAGAAGAAATCATTATCGTGGCAATCGTCTGCATTATTTTCCTCCTGCACGCCCGCAGCGCGTTCGTCGCAATCTTCACTCTTCCTACTGCCATTTTGATTTCGTTCATTGTCATGAAATGGCAGGGCATTAACGCCAACATTATGTCTCTTGGTGGAATAGCCATCGCGATCGGAGCTATGGTAGATGCTGCAATTATCATGATAGAAAACGCACATAAGCACTTTGAACAAGAGAATGTGAAACCACCGAAGGAGCGGCGGGATCATTGGCAGATCATCGCGGATGCTTCGAAGGAAGTAGGGCCAGCTCTTTTTTATTCTCTGCTCGTCATAACTGTTTCTTTCATTCCTGTTTTCACGCTCGAGGATCAAGAAGGAAGATTGTTCCGACCGCTCGCATTCACGAAGACGTATTCAATGGCTGCAGCCGCAATCCTTTCAATCACCATTGTTCCTATTCTTATGGGATATTGGATCCGCGGAAAAATGATTCCCGAAGAACGTAACCCAATCAATCGATTTCTTATTCGAATCTATTCCCCTGTCGTCGATTTCGTAATCCGGTTCAATAAATGGGTCATTGCTGCGGCCCTCTTCCTGATCTGTATAACGATTATTCCATTCAACCGCATTGGTTCGGAATTCATGCCGCCGCTGAACGAAGGGGACATATTATATATGCCGACAACGATGCCCGGCATATCAATTACAAAGGCTAGGGAATTATTGCAGCAGACTGATAAGATACTCCGTCAATTTCCCGAGGTGCAGAATGTGTTCGGAAAAATCGGTAGGGCTGAAACAGCGACCGATCCCGCGGGACTCGACATGATCGAGACGATTATCACACTTAAACCCGAATCCGACTGGCGTTCGGGAATGAACATCCAGAAGCTCATCGATGAAATGGACCGGTCGATTCAATTTCCAGGGCTCTCGAACGCATGGACAATGCCGATCAAGACCCGGACCGATATGTTAAGCACCGGAATCAAGACACCTGTCGGCATTAAGATTTCCGGCCCCGACCTTGCCGTTCTGGAAAAGTTGGGAGAGAACGTTGAGAACGTAATGCGGGGAGTGCCCGGAACAGCAAGCGCTTTTGCAGAACGAACCGTCGGCGGCAATTATCTCGATTTCGATATCAACCGCAAGGAAGCGGCGCGGTATGGACTTTCGGTTGTTGACATCGAGAGCGTGATTCAAACCGGCATGGGGGGCATGAGCATTACAAACACCGTGGAAGGGCTTGAACGCTATCCTGTGAATTTACGATACAGTCGCGAATTACGCGATAATCTTGAAGCTCTTAATCGCATCCTTATAGCTGCTCCAGGGGGTGAACAAATCCCCATTGGCCAACTAGCGACGATCAATATCCGTAAAGGCCCAATGGTAATACGGAGTGAAAATTCTCGTCCTAATGCATGGGTCTATGTCGATATCAGAGGTGTAGATGTCGGCGGCTACGTGAAGAATGCTCAAAAAATTCTGGCAGAAAAAATTAAGCTCCCGGCCGGCTACAACATCGTTTGGAGTGGTGAATACGAATATATGGAGAGAGCACAGCAGCGTTTAATGCTCGTTATCCCCTTAACCTTGTTCATCATCGTTATCATCATATACTTAAACACCAGGTCATTCGCGAAGGTCGCAATTATTTTCCTTGCTGTTCCCTTCTCACTTGTCGGCGCATTTTGGTTCTTGTATTTCCTTGGATACAATCTCAGCATCGCCGTGTGGGTCGGAATCATCGCGCTCGCGGGATTGGATGCTGAAACCGGCGTCGTCATGCTTTTGTATCTCGACCAGGCATTTGGCGAATGGAGCAAAAAAGGAATGATGCGCGGGCTGAAAGACTTAGAAGATGCAATCCATCATGGCGCAGTCAAGCGGGTCAGGCCAAAAATAATGACGGCTTCCGTCATCATCGCCGGTCTTCTCCCGATCATGTGGAGTAATGGAACCGGCGCGGACGTGATGAAACGAATTGCAGCGCCCATGGTTGGCGGTGTCGTTACCTCAGTGCTCATGGAGCTTGCAATCTATCCGGTCATATACTTCCTCTGGAAGTCCTGGAACTTGAAAAAAGACGCGAAATCGCAAGGACGATTGTTGGAAAATTAAGGATGGTCGATAATTCACGAACAATCACCGAATGAGTGCCAATTGGTATTTTAGAAGGAACTTACACTTGCTTCATGACGTTGCGTTGTATATTATTATACATTGAATTCAACTAAACACTGACCTTGACTAAAAGGGAATCTATGAAAAAGTCCATAGCAATTTTGACCGTTCTCTTCTTTATGATGACTGCTTCCGTATCTCTTGCTTCACAATCTGCCAGCGGTACGAAAACCACAACAGCGGCAACGCACAAACATCATAAAAAGAGTTGCTGTTGCTGCGACACGAAAAGCTTCAGTGGAGATAAAAACAATGAGTGCAGCAAAATGGACGTTAAGAAAGATGCAGCCCAAAAGGGATCAGTAGTAAAATAAGAAATACTAAGCCTAGAGTCTCAGCATGAAATGCACTAAATGTGGAAATGAATTAAAGAATGATGCGCTATTTTGCCCGCACTGCGGAACAAAGGTACCAGCGCATTCTGCCCCAATAGCACCGTCAAAAGAAGCCCTCCCTTCTGCCGGCACTGTTGAAGGGAAAAGAACCATGAGCGCAAAAGCCAAGGCTACCTATTTTGCAGTCGCCTTGCTGTTGTTGGTGGGAATGGCGATCGTGTTCGTCAAAAACCTTCCCGGAGGCGACCATCCGGTCATCAGGAATCAGCCCACAGTATCGGATGCTCAGAGCTATGACGGCGTCAAATTGACGATGGTACCAGTTTCATCGAGGGTCGAGAACGGATTCATCGTGATTTCTCTTTCCGATGTCATCGAAAAGAAAATGGTCGGATTCACATATGTTGGGAAAACGAAGACAGTAGATTTAATGGCATACATCAATCCGCAAGGGAAACTTGTTACCGCGATTGCCATGTGCGAGCCGTGCAATTCGAAAAGCTTTCACACCGAATCAGAGGAATTGGTCTGCGATAATTGCGGGACAAGGTGGAATTTCACGAACCTGGAGGGAATCAGCGGTACGTGCCAGAAATATCCGCCAGACCCGATTCCGAGCGAAATTGTGGCCGGCGAAATTCGAATCAGTCAAAAAGTTGTTGAAGATTGGAAGATGAGAATATGATGAAGAATTGGGCATTGGGAACGAGATGTAAGGGTATTAGACAAGCCAAAGGAAGAACTGAAGCACATCCGACAGCGGCTGAAAATTTGGCAGAATGCTGTAAATAAACACAACTACGCTTCGTTCTTTCTCGCTTCGCTCCCCCGTCGAAGAATCGTAATAAAGAATCCCGCGACCAGAGTAATCGTCCCTACCCACACCAGATTGATGAACGGCTTAATACTTGCCTCGACGATCAATGTTTCGCTTTTCCGGGGCTGACCTTCGGTCAGAGGCGTGCTGACTGTGATCGTGATCGACGACTTTCCCCTGCCGCCATTCCCCAACCCCATTCCTTTGATCGCGAACGATACGTCGCTGTTCGGCAGCGTCGCAGGAATGAAACTTACTTTTCCTCTCTCATTGTGCATCTCGGGCGAAAGGTGAAACGTTTTGTTTCCCCGAACGACATCCAGTGAGACCTTTACGACGTTTCCCTTTTCAGGCGAGGTAGAGAAATTATATCCAAGGTAGGTAATCGACATGTCTTGATACTTCTGCACTTCATCTTTATTGACTGTCAATTCCTGTTCGTTCTTCGAATCAGGGCTTTCGAGAGAGAGCGGCGAAACGTAGAAGTCTTTTGTCATCAGGTTGATGATATCAGGGTTTCTCATCAATCCTTCGCTCTCCTTGTTGTTGAACATCACCGGAGCGACGATAAACTTTTGATCCCCCTTTTCGACCTCCACGTCGAACGCAAACCTTCCCCGTTCGATCGGATGGTATCCGATGTATCGCATCGAATATCCCAACGCCTCTACTTTTTTCCCCTGTTCCAGCGATACGGTCTCTTTGTTGTCATACTTTGCTGAAGCGACAAAACCGAGAAACATCAGCGCCAATCCGATGTGTGCGATCGAGCCCCCAGCCATTTTCGGATTTCCTTTGAAAATTCTAAACCCAACGGCTGCATTGGTAAAGAGAGCAAACGACGATGCAAAAATAAAGATCAACATTGAGGCCTGATGAGCGCCGATGAAATAGGTACCGACAGTGAAAACTATTGCGATGAGTACAGGGAAACGAAGGCTTCTGAGAAGCGATTCCGTGTCTGAATTCTTCCACCATAGCAATTGGCCGATTCCCGCCATGAGAGCAATAAATATTCCAAGCGGAAGCGTAGTCGTTACGTAATAGGACGAATCGACCGCCGATACTTTACCCTTGAGAATTCCTGTGATGATGGGAGACGAGGTTCCAATCACGATGAACATTGCCGCAAAAACGATAGCCGATGCACCGAGAAATAATGCAAACTCACGCGACAGAATGCTGTGTTCCACTGGAACTTTCGGCATTTCTTTCATCCGAGCAAAGAAAAGTCCGAATCCGATTGCCGCAAAAAGAAAAAGCCCGGCAAGGAGCATCCAGTACACCAGCATTCCCGGTTCAACGAATGAATGAACCGAGGTATCGCCAAGCACTCCGCTGCGAGTCAAGAACGTTGAATAGAGCACCATGATAAAACACAAAATGCTCAGCACAAAATTTGTCTTGATGAAGCTTCCGCTCCTCCGTTGCGAAAGCATGGTATGAATCGATGCAACACACACTAGCCACGGCACAAGCGAGGAATTCTCAACCGGATCCCACCCCCAATACCCACCCCATCCGAGAGTTTCATATGCCCAAAATCCCCCCATGACAACCCCAGTGCCTAGTGACCATTGCACCAAAGACCGTCCACGGCGTTGAAACACGTATCCAGCTCACGTAGTCCCGCTTTAGCATTCCTGCCACTGCGTACGCAAATGGGACGGACATTGAAGTGAACCCGATAAATAAAACCTGCGGGTGAATGACCATCCAATAATTTTGGAGGAGCGGATTTAATCCTTTCCCTTCGTTCGGATATTGCGCCCAGATCCCTTTTGCCTGGTCGAGCCAGACAAAATTAACAACGCTTGCCGGGATAGGTCCGGTATGAATCAAATCTTTCGGAAACACATCCCAGATATACGTAAAGGGATTTTTCAGGATGAGCATCAAGAAAAGGAAGGAGAGGATCGCCGAGTAAATCAACATCAACTCAGACTCGTATCCTTTGCGTGATGAATACCACATCAATGCGAGGCCGACGATGCTCGTGTAGAATGCCCACAGTGAGAAACTTCCTTCTTGTCCGGCGTAAAACGTAGAGAAAAGAAGCGGTCCCGGCAAATCTGTAGAGCTGTAATTCCACACATATGTATAGCTGAATTGATGTGTCATGATCAGGTAGATCAAAAGGGCAGTTGCGCTTATCATTCCGGCGACCGCTGTCAGGTAAGCCGTACGCGCAAACATCAAAAACCGGTTGGAATGCTTTTTATGATCCAAGTAATAGAAGAGCACTGCAAGCAACGATGCCCCAAAAGCAACCCTTATGATAATACTGCCGATCATTCTCTCTGCTCTCGCTTAGTGGGCTAAACTACAATGTTTTCTTTACCGCCGTTGCATCGCCTTCGTATTTTGAGGGGCATTTTGTAAGAAGCTCCGTAGCATGAAAACACCCGTCCTTATATCTTCCCTTCGCGACGACGCTTGTCGCGAGCTCAAAATTATTCGGCTTCGCGCCATCGAGCACGACCTTTGCTTCGCGTTGGCTGTCGTCCCGCATGTAGAAAATAAACTGCCCCGCTTTTGCATCAAATTGAGTTTCCTTCTCCTTCACCCACGCCCCTTTCACTTGAACCTTTTTGGCGGTTTTTTCTGCCTTTGCAAAGTCGGTATATTCAACGTTGCTGTCCAAAAAAGAGACCGCTCCGAAAATAATGAATGCAACGATGACAACCGCCGCTACGATGATTTTTGCTTTCATAACATCGTCCTCACTTCCGTAAACTTTTTTCGAGCTTGCTGATCTTCTTATCAAGCCGGAATAAATAAAAAATTAAACCGAACCAAATAATGAGCACGATGCTCATGACGATATAGAGTTGATGATCGGCAAAGAATTCCACTGTCGACACTCCTGCTATTGATGTGATGCCGCTTCCAGGCGAGCGGAACGGATTTTTATGTTGAACATCCAAAAATACAAGATCGTGAACCCAATGATCGATGCAAAGAAAACAATCCGCATATTCGGCGGCATATGAAGCTGAGCAACCGGCGTCGATCCGCCTTCATCGCCTTTCGCCCCCGGATGCAGACCGGTCATGATCCTCGGCATCACAAATATGAAAAATGGTGCCGTGACGCCGGCGATGATCGCATATACAGCGGAAAGTGTTGCTCTTTTTTCTTCCACGTCAATCGCCGAACGAAGAGCAAAATATGCCCCATAAATTAACAAAAGAACGAAGATCGAAGTTTCACGCGGATCCCAATTCCAAAATGATCCCCAATTGAATTTCGCCCATATGGAACCCGTCACTGTCGCCAAAATACAGAACATCATTCCCAGTCCGGCTGCGGAAACCGACCTAAGGTCATAGTCTAACTTTTTTGTTTTGAGATACATGATACCGTATGCCATTGAAGCAAAGAATGCAACAAGCGTCGTCCATGACATAGGAACATGGAAGAAAATGATCCTTGCCTTGTCTTCAAGTGCCGGTATGATCGGCAGTTCATACCACTGTGCAGGAACCGGCACCATCGGCATGGCAAAACCGGCAATAATAACAATCGTCAACCAGACGACAATGCCGATTTTGCCGATAAAATATTTAGTCATCGTTCGCTAATCCTTCCAAACAAATTCGAATAAAATAACGGACACCGCTACGATAACGACTGTGTACGAAATGAGTATTTGGAACTCTCCGAGCGCTTCGGTAAAAAAAGCTCCTTCGAGTGAAAGCTGAGTCGCCTTAATCACCGTCATAAGCATCGGCAGCATGATCGGAAACGAGAGCACAGGATAGAGTGTCCCTCGAGTATTCGCTTTCGCGATGATTGCCGCAATTATTGTTGAGGAACTTGCGATAGCGCAGCTCCCGAGGAATATTGTTGTCCAAAAAATGTCCCCCGATGCCACAACAAAGTTGTTGATCAACAACATATAGAGGAGCGAGATAACGACATTCAGGGACAGTGTCAGAATAAAATTAAAAATCAATTTGCCGACGTAGACCGGCGTCGGAGATGAAATAAGCTGCAGCGTCAAAACGGTGCCGCGTTCCTCCTCGCTCACAAACGTCCGCGACAACCCTGACATGCTTGAAAAAAAAATAATCACCCATAGCATTCCGGCAAGTACATCCTGACTGATCGACTCGCTGCCGAGCGAAAAGAGAATAATGGAAAGCGCCGTCACCACGAACATAAACAAGGCATTCAGCGCATACCGCGTCCTCAGTTCCGAGCGCGAATCTTTTACAAAGATATAATATGACGGTATAAAAAGGGATTTCACGGCACTTGTAACATACGATTTTACAGGGCGACTATCAAGGCTTTTGGGTAGTGGGGTCTTTTGAAGTGGATTTACGGAGTGAAGGATGCCAAGCACACCGTGACCCTTCGACTTCGCCGCGACGGCTCATCCTGAGCAAGCGGAGCGCGTCGAAGGAGAGCGTCGCGTCCCGCCGAGAAGCGGCGGGATCAGGGTGAACTCCTTCCTTAAGAGACCATTAAAAGCAAAAGACCCCACTACTGGCTTTTGGTGCAGTGATGCCATGACCGATGCTGGTCGGCAAGCACCTATCACTCAATTCTTTCGGATTTCAAAGAGAAAGTCGTGGCATCACATGACTTTCCGATCCAGATCTATACCAGCTCTTGGCGAATTCCAGATCTTCCTTATCATTGGTGGCAATAATAAGTATGCCGCTTTCAGTTTGAGCCTGCATGGTGTTGCGCACGACGCCAATTCCCTCTTCATCAAGGTTTGCGGTAGGTTCATCGAGGACAAGAATCTCGGGACGATGGAGCAAAGCGGCGGCGTACTTGAGCCGCTGTTTCATGCCCGAGGAGTATGTACGCACTTCGTCGTTGCGGCGTTCATAAATGCCGAATGTCTTCAATAATTTTTCGGGATCTTCTTCCGAACCATTGCGCAAGTTCCTGATTCGGCTAAATACCGTAAGGTTTTCCAATCCGGAAAATTCTTCATACATCGTGATGTACGGCGAAACAAACCCGACATGCTGATACATCGCTGCCGGGTTATCATCGCTCCGTCAATCGAACATACAATGCGCCCTGTACTCGGAGAAAGAAGTCCGCACAATATTTTTGCAAGCGT
Organism: uncultured Bacteroidota bacterium; assembly: GCA_963843065.1. Taxonomy (GTDB): domain Bacteria; phylum Bacteroidota; class Ignavibacteria; order UBA10030; family UBA8401; genus JAGVPT01. Next base: position 17,421 of record CAWJKX010000026.1, on the reverse strand, counting down.
TGACTTTCCCGATCCATTCTTCCCAGTAATTGCCATTGACTCCCTCTCCATCAGCGAGAAAGCAATGTTCTCAAAAATGACTCGCCGGTTGAAGACCTTGGAAAGAGATTCGACGGATAATGAAATTTTTTTCATCGGGCAACCGCGCCAGTGCCAAGAACGCTGATGATACCGTTTTCAATTTTTAAGCGATGGTTAGCCAAGGCTTTACTTTCGATTGACAAAATAAAATGTTACCAGATTCTCAGCGGGATTGGTATAAACAATATCAAGAGTTCCGTCTCTGTTAAAGTCTCCGAGCCTAAACATTGCGTCTTTTGGAAGATCCAAGAGAAATGTTCCAGGCAAAAACTTGCCGTTTCCCTTTCCTTTAAAAAAAAGGAGTTCCGAAGTTTTATCATTCAAAACTATGATGTCGTTGATTCCATCGCCGTCGAAATCAACCACCTGGATATGTTCAGGATTGGTTACTTCGATGTTTTCTGCGATTGAAATGAATTCGCCGTAACGTCCTCCCCCTTTTCCCAAAGCAATCCGTATAGCATTCAGAGGAGTCGAATAAAGTATACAATCCGGAATATTGTCTCCGTTGACATCGGCAAACATCATGTAACATTTTTTCATCACGGAATCAGGAAAAACGTACGATAATGTTTTGCCTCGGTACTGGCCCGATGAATCACTAAAGGTTATCCCAAGATTATAGTGGAGCGTCTCGGCATCAAAATAAATATACGCCAAATCCGGAAGGCCGTCATCGTTAAAATCATTGACGGATCCCTCCAGGATGCGTGCCGGGATTATTGGCTTAATATTGCGTTCGACAAATTTCGTTCCAGAGACTTGTTTGAAATATGAGAGAGAGCGTTGTTTCGAGCTTGAATAGATATAGAACTCAATCGCTTTGTTTTGCAGAGCAGCATCGGGAAGTAATACTCTGGGATTTTCTGCAGTAGAAATGGCATATGTGTAGGGAAATGTGGCTTTTTGAACCGCTGTTTGTTTTGATTGAGAGAGGGTAAGCACCGACACCTTGGCAATTGACTCATGAGTCAAAAGGAACGTAAGAGAGGTATCGTTTTTGGAATACAGGCGAATCGATGTAGGATTTTCCACGGTTGGAATCCCGATTTGCCCCGTCATTCGATTGAGGGGCGAACTATAGAACAGGGAAAGCGTCGACGAAGCATTGTCCACTACCGCAACGTCGTCATACCCATCGTCGTTGAAATCGCCGACAACAAGGCCGAGAGGTTTTTTCCCAACAGCGAATGAAACCTCCGCTCTCTGAGTGAAATCGTCCTTCAACCCTGATGGCTTCTTCTTTGCATTCCAATAAAATGTCATCGTGCTGTCGCCCGAATCGACAACAAGTACATCGTTCCATCCGTCATTATCAAAGTCCCCGATGAGCGTCGTTTGGGCATTTGACGTGCAGCCAAACACCACATCGTCGTAAAACATTCCGTCTCCTTGATTTGAGAAAACACTGAATGTCCCCCCTTTGTCGTCGACCGCAACGATATCGCTGGATGTGTGCGACGATATCGACGCCGATACCAATTCGCCGATTGAATGGTTATAATCCAGGCTTTGATATTGAAAGTACGACGCCATCCCGTCTCCGGCAAAAAATCGGAGCGTCTTCGTTGCAGATGAAGCGATCGCATAATCCAGAATATGGTCATTGTTGAAATCCCCAAAGACGACTGCGACGGTATCCTGCCCGAACGATAAAATATTTTGTTCGGCAAACTGCAGTTCGCCCATTCCATAGTAGAAAACCATCTCATTCGTCAACCAATTATGAATGACAAGGTCGGGGAAATCGTCGTCATTGAGCTTTACAACCGAAGCATCGACGACGGGAATCTCGGGAAGGATAAGCTTTTTTTCTTTGAATGTGCCATCCTTGTTGCCGAGAAGAACTGAAATGCCGGACGACAACTTCCCGAAGCACAAGATGTCTGTTGTGCTGTCGTTATTGATATCCGCGAGCAGGACTTTCTCCGGATAAAAATTTACACTGTACTTGGCGATGGTAAACACTGTATCGTTCGGCGTGCTTAACCACACTTCCACCTGGCTCGTCGCCCGATGAACAATGACGATGTCATCTTTGCCATCGTTGTTCAAATCTTTTGCCGCAAGAAATGTCACATCCGTGGCAGACCCGATCGTTTTACATTCAAACGATGTACCGTCTCCTTTGTTGATTACAACAACAAGCTGCTGCGCTGCTTGGTCGTAGCATAAGATGTCAGGAAGAGGATCAGCGTTGAATCGAACGAGCGTGGCAAGCGACGGAGTGAACGGCAGAACCGCAGAGGTCACCATACCCAGAGTAGCAGCATTTTTTTGCTGGCCAAAGGCAGGAACAACATGGATGGCAGCCAGAAAAAGAATCCCAACGAAAGATTTTCTAATAGTGAACGTTGAAAAAAAGGAAAAGTTCATTGCACCGCCGGAGATACCTACGGAGAGTCTACTCATCAATATGCTTCGAACGCCGCCGAAGCCGTTCTTCACGCCGCCGCATGGCATCAGCGTACCGCCGTTTTTCGTTATCATTTTCCGGGCGCAAGCGCGGAGAGGCTACCGGCGCGCCGTTTTCATCAATTGAAACAAATGTCAGATAGGCAGTATTTGCATGCAACACGTTGCCGCTGAGCAAATTTTCGCACAACACCGTCACACCGACTTCCATCGAAGTCCGAAATACGCAGTTGACCGAGGCGCGCAAAATAACGACCTCACCCTGTTTGATCGGATGAATGAAGTTCAATTCATCCACCGATGCGGTCACACATACCCGCCTGGAATGCCGGGAAGCTGCAATGGCCGCTGCCAGGTCAATCCAGTGCATCAACTGCCCACCAAGGAGATTGCCGAGCTGGTTGGTATCATTCGGCAGTACCAGCTGCGTCATTTCCACTTGCGAATGTTTGACCGAATACGATTCTTCTGTCATTGGCCTGCGTTTGTTGAGAGTCCAACGGATTTTTTGCGAACCGGCTTGGGAGCGGCAATATCCTCTTCAATATTTGATTTCAACGTCTCGGCATCTTTCTTCAAACCGCTCGACGGATATTTCTGAAAAAAAAGATTGACGGCATCCAAGGCGGCGGTGTAATCGTGACGTTCCCTCAACGCCGTCGCCTTGCCCAGCAAAGCATCATCTGCATAATCGCTGTCGTGATACCGGTCCAGAACAATGTCAAAGTACGCAATCGCCGATCTGTAGGTACTCAAGCCGGAGGTACAACTTCCCGTTATCGTATTCCTTCTTGGCCAATTTATTATTCAACTCAACGATTTTTGCCTCCGCAACTTTAGCCAGAGAATCGGTCGGATAGTACTCAATGAACGCCTGGAAATCGTCGATGGCCTCCTTGGTAAATTTTTGGTCGAGCTCCGATTTTGGTGAAAGCTCGTAATTTGACATTGCTTTCATGTACCGCGCTTTTATGACGAGCGGACTCGACGGCATTGTCCGGACGAGGAGGTCGTACTCAGAACCGGCCAGAATGAATTCCTCCCTGCGATACCGGCACTCCCCAATAAAGAACTGGGCGCTGTCGGCAAATGCACTTCCCGGATATTGGACGGTCACGGTCTTGAAATCTTCCGCCGCTTCCAGATAGTTCTCATGGATAAATTTCGTCATGGCGTCGGCGAAACGCTCCTCGGCAGGAAGTGATTCTGTTTCTTTACTCGAACCACAGCCGAAAAAACCAAGCATTAATACATAACTCACTGCTGCAATTGCAAATGATTTGTTCAATTGATGATGCCTCTGCCTGTCAAAGTAATTGGAATATTTGATAATGCTTGTACTCGTGCCCTCAATTGGCACAGCTTGCTCGAATCGGACAACACCGTCGGTTGATACCCTGCCTGGATTGGAATACACTCTATCGACGTCGCTGTTGTTGCACCAGCATTCTTTACCAGCGTTATTCTCGCCGCAAAGCTTAGCTGGGTCCAAAATAACTGGGGCTGATAAAAAACAAAATTACCGAGCGAATGAAATATATAACCGCCGCCGAAATGCTCTATTCCGTACGGCACATGTGGGTGATGGCCGAGAACGATTTTGACCCCCTGCATAACAGCCTGTTCTTCGAATATCGCCAGCCGCTTTGCCGGCCGATCGCTATACTCATCGCCGCCATGGACACTTAGTATGACCACGTCTACGGAAGCCGCAGCTTCCCGAATGGCCGGAAACAATTTGCTCGTATCAGTCGTTGCGACAAAATCGTGCCAGCCATGCTTAAAATTCATCAAATCGGTAACTGCAAAGAACGCGAATCGAATTCCGTTTTTCTCAAACATCAGCGGTTCGTAGAGTGTCTGTGCCGATCTCACAGAGCCGATGTGCCCAATATTTTCATTGTCCAGATGGTCCAGCGTTTCGAGCAGAGCGCGTTTCCCATAATCAAACGCATGATTATTTGCAGTCGAAACTAATGTGAAGCCGAATTTCACAAGCGACTGGGCGCCATTTGGCGGGCCGGTGAAAATCAAATTGTGAACCGGGTCCTGCGTAACTCCCTTCTGGTTTGAAAGCTGGCTTTCGAGGTTTCCAAAAATGATATCTGCTGAATCATTCCGGAAAGAGATTTTTTGAAACGGAAAATCAATTTCTCCGTTCAGAATTTTTTGGCCGACCATCCGTCCGAGATTAACATCGCCAAACGCCAGGACCGTTACACTACGGTGAACCGGCGCCTCTGCCTTCTTCATACCGCTGCGAATTCCAAGATACGGGGGTGCAACAACAAAACAAAAAACAAGAACTGCACACCAACCCGTCCAAACCATAAGTACTCTAACACGACCTCCTACCCGCGGCACGGCCTAACTTCTGATAGTGAAAAATAAATACACTGCAACGCCCGCCGCCCCCACGATAATGAGCGGCTCGATGAACCGTTCCAACGCCGAACGGTCCGGCAATGGGCTGCTGGCAATATGTTTGCTGGATTCCTGCAATTTCGAAATTTCATCGACATACACGGTATCTGAAAATGACCGCTTCTCTGTTCCAGCCCAAAGGATCTTCCCGTCAGCAATGCGCGTTGCCGCAAACCGTAGCGCAATCTCAACCGTTCGTTGGCTCTTTCGGGCCGAGAAAAGACCCTCTGAGAAGGGCTCGCCGTACGTTACGCCGACTTCTGCGACAGAACCGAGGATATCCACGCTTGAGGCACCGCTGCGGGCATAGAGCGAAATAAAATGCTGACGAAAGGATTCAAGCACCGGCTGAATAAAAAAACGATTGACCTCTCCGTTTTCCATGATCAGCACGATTGATGTCGTATCGGAGATTTTTAAATCTGCACAGAAAATATCCACCGCCTCGCGCGACAAGTCAACCATTATTTCTTCGTTTGACCTCGGATTCCCGCCAGCCCGAAGAAGCTCCGGTGTTCCAGAGATGAGAAGGATAATGAATAGTACTTGGACAAACTGCGATTGTGCGCTCACGCGTAAATTCCACGAACCTTTAATGTTTTGGCGACTTTGTCGATTGCCAGAATGTACGCGCCGATGCGTAGCGAAACTTTATAGTGTTCCGCCGTCTCGTAGACTGCATGGAACGCCGCCGTCATCATCCTCTCCAACCTGCGATTCACGCGGTCAATCGACCAGAAATAACCGACGCGATCCTGAACCCATTCGAAATACGATACTGTGACCCCGCCTGCATTCGCAAGAATATCGGGAATGACAATGATTCCTTTGTCTTTCAGGATTGGGTCTGCTTTGGCGGTCGTGGGACCATTTGCACCTTCGGCAATAATTTTCGCTTTTATTTTTGGAGCATTCCGGGCAGTAATCTGATCTTCTTTCGCAGCAGGAACCAGCACATCACATTCAAGCTCCAGTAATTCCGATTGTGTAATCTTCTCCGCATTGGGGAATCCGTTCAACACTTTGTGCGTTTTCATCCATTCAATCGCCTTCTCGACATCGATTCCCCTTTTGTTATGGTACCCGCCGGTAACGTCGCCGAGACCGACGATCTTACACCCTTGCTGTTGAAGAAGCTGCGCCGACACGGAGCCGACATTGCCAAACCCCTGCACCACAACGGTCGTCTCTTTCGGTTTCAATTTTATTTTTTCCATCGCGCCAATAGTCACCATCATGACACCGCGGCCCGTCGCTTCACGCCTGCCCAGCGAGCCTCCAATAATAAGGGGCTTTCCGGTGACCACGCCGGTCGCAGTGCGCTTCATATGCATGCTGTAGGTGTCCATGATCCATGCCATGATTTGTTCGTTCGTTCCCATATCCGGCGCAGGAATATCTTTGTCTTCTCCGAAAATATCGAGCATATTCGCCGTATACCGGCGGGTCACTTTTTCGAGCTCAACAAGAGTCAGCTTCGACGGGTCGCATCGGACGCCTCCCTTTGCACCGCCAAAAGGTATATTCACGACAGAACACTTCCATGTCATCCATGCGGCGAGGGCTTTGACCTCATTGAGATTGACATCGGGGGCAAACCGGAGGCCGCCTTTTGAAGGGCCGAGAATATCGTTGTGAATAACGCGGTATCCTTCGAATACTTCAATCTCGCCGTTATCCATCTGGATAGGAATAGAAACGACGATCTGCTTTACGGGTGTTTTCAGATACTCGTAGACCCCTCTTTCTAATCCGAGAAGTTCGGCCGCCACGTCAAACCGCTCCATCATTGATTCGAACGGATTTTCCTTATCCGTAATCGGTGCGGGTTCTTTGTAGTTAAGATTTTCGGTGGACTCCATGCTCTCTCCTTTATTCAATGCTCAACTTCCGTGCATAGCAATTTGTTCTAAGCGCGCGATTCGATCTTCGACAGGTGGATGGGTAGAGAAGAGCTTCATAATTCCTCCGCTGCGCAGCGGGTTCACGATGAACATGTGCGCCGTTGCCGGACCGGCATTTTCCATCGGTACACGCTCCGAATTCTGTTCCAGTTTTTTTAATGCGTTCGCCAAACTGAGCGGTTTTCCGCTGATTGCCGATCCGCCCGCGTCGGCAGCAAATTCCCGCGAACGCGAAATCGCCAATTGAAGCAAAACTGCGGCTATTGGCGCAAGAATGAGGAGCAACAGCTCCGATAACCCGTTTCCTGAATCTCTCTCGCTGCGCCGTCCCCCGGAAAACATCATCGCCCACCCTGCCATTCGCGCAATAAATGTTATTGTTCCTACCATCGCCGCAACGATCGTTCCCGTGAGGATATCCCGATGTTTGACGTGCGCTAACTCATGCGAGAGCACCCCCTCGAGTTCGTCATCGGTCAGTATTTTTAATATTCCCGAGGTCACGGCAATTGCGGCATGATCCGGGTTACGGCCTGTTGCGAATGCGTTTGCAGTTTCATTCGGAATGATGAACACCCTCAGCATCGGAAGCTGGGCCTGGGTTGCAAGTTTCCGCACCGTTTGAACCAGGCGCGGCTCCTCCATTTCAGTAACTTCCCGTGCATGGTACATCATCAGCACCACTTTATCAGAAAACCAATACATTCCGAAGTTCATGAGCAGCGAAAAAATGAAGGCCATGACCAACCCTTGCCCTCCTCCAAACGCCTCGCCGATGAGCAGCAAGAGCAGCATCATCAGCGTCATCAGAAAAACAGTTTTCATCGTGTTCATGCCGCGCAACTCCTTAAAGAGCAGTACAATTAAATTTAGCAAAACCTGGGGGCATTTTCAACCGGCAGTTCAGTCTCGTTTCCTGCTGTCGCGCACCCGCCGCAATTGATCAATCGTAAAATCAATCGACTCATCAACAAAGTGCCTTGACAACCGCCGCGCGCGCCGCACGGCGTCTTCATGAATGTCCGCATAGATCAAATCCTCATCGAACAATTTCGCCGATGCAATGATTTCGCCCGACGGATCGACAACCTCGGAGCCTCCCCAAAAATTCACGCCGTCTTCTATCCCTACTCTATTACAGAAGACGACGTATGAGCTGAGCAAACGAGCGTATGCCTTATGATGTTCGCTGTTGATCGTGGCCGATGGAAGATTCTCTGATGATCCAGAGATACGGGTGGGACTGGCGGCTATGGTGATAAGAACATCCGCTCCGTCGCTCGCCAGGATGTACGGAAGAGAAAGATGCCATAAATCTTCGCAGATCAGAATCCCGAGCTTGCCATGTTTCGACTTGAAGTTCCGCACGTCATTCCCCTGGCTGAAGTAACGCATTTCTTCAAACATGCCATAGGTCGGCGGGTAAATCTTTCGATGGCCGGAATATAACTTCCCATCCTCCAGCACGAACGCGGAATTATAGAGGCCGAAGTTTTCTCGTTCTTCAACTCCGCCGGCGATGATCGTGATAGATTTGCTGAGCTTTAAGAGTTTGCTCAACACGGCGGGCTCGGCAATATTGATTGCTACATCCCAGTTCAAATCTCTCACAGAATAACCGGTGAGGCTCAGCTCCGGGAACACGATCACGCTCGCCTTCTTTGCAACCGCTTTCCTTATGGAAGCAATGTGGCGCTCGATATTTTTCTCGACATTGCCGACTGCGGCATCGATCTGCGCTACGGCTACTTTCATTCTCATGAGATCGTTCTTTGCTGGCACTGTTATTTTATTGAAACGTCGTTCGGCAGTTCGTCGGCATCGTTTGTGGTGCGAGGAAATTCCTGTTCAAGTTTCTTTCCAATTTCTTTGACAACTTCGCAGATGCCGTCGCAAAACCTTTTTTCCTTAAAATGCGCAGTCATCGCCCCTGCAAGGTCATCCCAATACCCGTCGCTCACTTTTTTGTGTATCCCTTCATCGGCGATGATCTGAAACGAGCGGTCACTCATCGAAAAGAAGAGGAGCACGCCGCTCTTGTGCCGAGTTTTATCCATCCCGAGTTCAAAGAAATTCTTCAGCGCAAAGCGATGGAGCGTGAGTTTCCGCTCATTCCACGCCCGGCGTTTGCGGATGCTGACTCGAATTTCACCGTTCGTCCTTCGTTCAACCTCGGCAATTGTGTCTGCAATTTTTTTCCGCTCTTCGACGGTCAGCAATGGATGGGTCGAAAATAAGGCCATACGTTTCCTCAGTTAATCTGAAATATCGATCATTCTGATATTCTTGATGTACTGCACTGTTTTGTCTTCTTTTAACGACTTCAACCGGCTCAGCTTCAGCTGCATCCGTTCAACGTTCTCGCTAATGATCCGAAGATACATTTTCATGTCGGTGGCTATTCGGCTTTGCAAAAGCACGTCTACGTTTTTCTTCATCGAGTCCAACGGTGTTACTAAATCCTGGCTTATCCCCAGCACCAGCTCCTGGATCGCTTCGACACGCTGGCTGCTGATTTCGAGTGCTGAAAGCTGCTGGCGCAGTCTGACCCGTTCCAGGACACTGACGATTGTCCTCGGCAAAACGGGCGTGGAAATTTCTTCTTTGACGAGAAAATCCTCGACGCCGAGTTTCATCGTTTCGACGGCAAGATTAAAATCCCGGTTCACTGTTATAAAAACGACGGGGATCGTAATTCCCCGCTGAACGAGGGCGCTCGTCACCTCGACACCGTTCATGCCCGGCAAATTATAGTCCATCAAGATGACATGATAATTCGAGTTAGCCTCAAACTCTTTCAGCCCGTCTTCCCCGCTTTTCTTCCAAACAAGGTTGAACACGTAATCGGGATGCTGGGACAAGTACAATTCCACCAGCTTGCCAAAATCATCATTGTCCTCTATCATCAAAATATTGATGCGTTCTTTCATTGTGCTCAATTTTCTATACTATAAAAAAAACACGCCACGCTGAAGTCAGCCGATAGTGGATGAGTAAGGCCGCTGACAATCACCTCGGAAGAGAAAAATAAAAAGTCGTCCCTTTCCCGATTTCTGATTCCAGCCAAATTTGCCCTTGATAAAGTTCTACGATTTTTTTTACGATTGCCAGACCCGCACCGCTTCCTTCATATTCAGGGTTCAACCTTTGAAAGATAACGAATATCTTGTCAAAATACCTTTTTTCGATGCCGATACCGTTGTCTTGAATGGAAAAGAGAATGCGTTTCTCACTCTCTTCCAAGGTGATCTTAATAACCGGGTTCTCATTCTTGTTAAATTTTATCGCGTTCGAAATGAGGTTCCGCAGAACGAGCTTTATTTGCGTTGGATTGCACTGATAGGATAAAGGCTGGTCGGGGAGCACTAAAGCGACATGCTTCTCCTGTATAGAGAATCTCAGGTCATCCAATACTTCGTTTAGTATCTCATTCAAGGAAACAACTTCCGTGAGTTCCGAAAATCGCGAAACACGGGAAAGCACAAGCAGGTCGTCGATCAGGCCCTTCATCCTTGTACAGGATTGAATAATTGATTGAATATACTCAGATGCAGCGCCATCTTTTTCGTGAACATGGTCCTTGAGAAGTACGCGACTGTAGCCTTCGACCGTTATCAGCGGTTCTTTTAAATCGTGCGACACAACGTAGGTGAAGTCATCCAACTCCTTGTTCCGGTTTTGAAGCTGAATTGATTTTGAAATCGTTTCTTCGTATAGCTTCGCTTTCTCTAACGCAATGGCGGCAAGGTTGGCAAAACTCTCGAGGAGCCGAATATGAGATGCTTTGTACAGATTCGGCGCATAACTTTGCATAGACAGCACGCCGATAATCTTCTCCCTCGAAAACATCGGAATATACAAAAGCGACAATGACGGCCGCGCTTTGTCGCCGAAAGGATACTGCATGGCACCCGGTGAATCTTTGTCTCGATTTTCAAGCAATGATTTTCTCGCTTCAATCACTTTTGCAATTCCCGTCCCTGCACGGAGAGAACTTTCCCCCGATTCAGACTGGATTTTCACCTTGGCATTATTGATCGTGTCATAGCATACGACATTTCGCACTGTCCCCTTCGACTCATCAAAAAGGTCGATAAAAAATGCGTCAAAGGGGAGCACCTCGACAAGATGCTTATAGACTGCTTCCGCAATTTCATTAATTTTGAGCAGGGATGTCAGGGTTCGGCTGAGTTCGTAGAGAACGCGCAGCCGTTCAAATTGAAGGCGGTTAACCTCTTCCAGGTTTTTCCGCTCAGTAATGTCGCGCGCCATATTCATCATTGCGACGGGACGGTTGAGCGCATTGTAGAGCAGCGTCGTATTCATACTGACGGAAATCAATCTCCCGCCGGTGTTCTTCCAATGGATGTCAAAATCACGTAAGCTTTTCTTTTCCCGCAATTCTTTTATCCAGAGGACATAACGCGACATTTCTTCGTCGAGAAGCCATTCGTACGGAAACTCTTTGCCGATTGCGTCGGATTTCTTGATGCCGGTAAGCCGCTCGAATTCGTTGTTCACCTGCAGCACTTTTCCCTCTAAATTGGTGACGACGAGCGCATCCCCGACGGTAAGCACTCCATCGATGACATTGCGGAACATCTGTTCCGATTGCTGCAATTCCTTTTCAATGGCGTGCTTGAGCGAAATATCCCGATGCACTGCAATGACCGCCTGCCCTCCTCGAAAAGGAATTATGCTCACGACGACTTCTGCGTCAAATAATGTTCCGTCTTTTTCATAGCCTTGTACTCATACCGGTTCGGAACATTTTTTCCATCGACGCGGCTCTTACTTCTCTCAAGTACTTGCTCGCGGTCTTCCGGAGCTATGATCGTTTCAATATGCTTATCCCTCATCGAGTCGTTTTCATTAAAGCCAAACATTTCTTTCAGAGCGGTATTTGCGTAAAGAATTTTCAAATCACGAACGATCGTCACTCCATCGGCCATTGCTTCAATGATAGATTCATTATCCGCCGCATTCATTGCGTCGAGGAACTTTTTGAGCCGCGTGCAGAAGAAAAAGTGCATAACGCCCAACTTTGCTCGCTATAAGCTTTTCTTCCCCCTTGTTCTCGGTCAATGAACCGCCGATGAGTTCCACAACTTCCACGACTCGATGACGCTCAACTACGGAGATATGTGTTACAGGAAGTTTGTCAAAGCGAATAGTTTTGCCCGCCTTGGCCGGAAACAATTTTTTGCCGGCCGGGATGAACGAGCAAGGAGGTTTTTTTCCGCACGATGTTTTTGAGATGGGATTCAGAGAGGCTTTGCTCCGCCAGAAAACGACGCAATTGAACAGGGTAAAAATAAGACCCTCCAAGTCTCACGGTCTTGTCTTCGACACGATATATAGCGGCAGCAACTCCGCCGGCGAATTTTAGAACATGGTATAAGAATGATGGAACTGATTTTTTTTCGACGTGATGGGTTTCAAGAACTCCGTCAGCAAGGCGGTTGAAGAATCCATAGAGTTTCTTCAATTGCGCGGCTGTATTACCTCGACCGGACGCTTGACGAGCTGCTGGCTGTTTAGCACGTTGTTTCGGAAGTCGCTTTGAGGACATAAAAAAAGGAACGTTACATTCGTCGTCCGACAATGACAGATATTTCTTTCAGCTTTTTCATAAGATGGAGAAATGCAGCAGGTTTCAACGACTGAAAGCCGTCCGACATCGCCTGGTCGGGATGAGCATGTACTCCACCATCAACCCGTCCGCTCCGGCGGCAATTGCCGCAAGCGCCATCGGCGAGACCAAATCCCATGCACCCGTTCCATGGCTCGGATCGACGATGACCGGCAAATGTGATAATTTTTTTATCACGGGGATTGCATTCAAATCAAGCGTGTTGCGCGTGTACGTCTCGAAGGTCCGAATACCCCGTTCGCAGAGGATAACATTGTAATTTCCCTTTGACAAGATGTACTCGGCCGCCATGAGCAGTTCTTCGATCGTTGCAGAAAGTCCTCTCTTCAAGAGCACCGGCTTGTGTAACTCGCCGACCCGTTAGAGTAATGAAAAATTGTCGGTGTTCGGGCGCCGATTTGGAGAATGTCGGAATGTTCTGCAACAACGGAAAGAGTCTCGGTATCCTTCACTTCCGTCACTATTTTTAGCCTGGTCGCTTCCGCCGCTTCCTTGAGATACCCCAGCCCTTCAAGTTTCAACCCTTGAAATGCATAAGGGGACGTCCTCGGCTTAAACGCCCCCCCTCTGAGAAATCGTGCGCCGGCACTTTTAACCAGTTCCGCAATTTCTTTGATTTGCGAGCGGCTTTCTATGAACAAGGGCCAGCGATGATGTTAATCTCTTCTCCCCGAACTTTACGCCGCCGACATCAACAATAGTTGGTTCAGGCTTAAAATCCCTGCTGACAAGTTTGAACGGTTTTGAAACGGAAATGACGTCGATGACACCGGAAAGAGTAAGAAAATTTTCCGGGTCCACCTTTCCCTTGTTCCCGGTTACGCCAATTGCGACCCGTTGAACGCCGGGAATCTCATGGGGGGAAAAACCAAAGGACGATATTTTTTCTTTGACCGCATCAATTTCTTTTCGCGAGGCGTCGAGCCTCATCACGATTAACATTCTATCCTGCGTATTGTATGTCATTTGGGATATGAGATTACTTACCAGCTTCCGCTTGCTCCACCGCCGCCAAAAGATCCGCCGCCGCCGGACCATCCCCCACCGCCTCCGCCGCCGAAACCTCCTCCCCCAAAAAATCCTCCCCCTCCAAAACCGCCTCCCCAATATCCCGACTGATAATGTCCGCGCGATGAAATGCCATAGCGCCGTCCGCCGCCGAAGATCGACATTCCGAATATAACAAACAAAATGATTGATAATATCACTGACCCAAAATTCGTTACTTTGTCTCTCGTCCGGCCTTCTGCTTTGTATTCACCCTTGGTCGCCTTAATTACCGCATCGAGCCCTGCACTGATACCGCCATAATAATCACCATCTCGAAAACGGGGACGGATCTCGTTCCGGATAATTTGATCACACAACGCGTCCGGCAGCGAACCCTCCAGTCCATAACCGACCTCGAACCTTATTTGCTTTTCTTGCCTTGCAATGAGAATAAGAAGGCCATTGTCCTTCCCCTTTGTCCCGATCTTATTCGCTTCTGCAATTTTTAGCGAGTAATCGGTAATGTCTTCTCCCTGCAACGACTGAATCACAACAACCGCGATCTGTGTGGATGTACTGTCCTCAAATCGTTTCAGTTGTGTTTCGAGCGAACGCCATTCGGAGAATTCGAGGGTGTTTGTAAAATCGGTAACATGTTCGTGCAATTGCGGCACCGGGATCTCTTGCGCCTTCAGCACAAACCAGGCGGACGAGAGAATAGATAAGAGAAATAGAACTCTTAGGCGATGTGTTATGTGATTTTTGATAGTATCACCTGCGGTCAAAATTTGACTTTCGGCGCTTCCTCGGCTCCTGTTTGCGCCTGGAAGTACGCTTTTGGGACCAAATCCACCGAAACCTGCAATCATTGATGTCGGGATTGTCTTAATTGCCGTATTGTAAGCCTGCACCACTTCATTAAAATGTCTTCGTTCGACCGCTATACGGTTTTCGGTACCTTCCAATTGCGCCTGCAATTGGAGAAAATTTTCATTCGCCTTAAGGTTTGGATAATTTTCGGTAACGACCATTAGACGGGACAAGGCTGATGTTAACTCCCCTTGCGCTTTCTCGAACATCTGAAAAGCCTGAGGATTTTTCAACACTTCGGGGGAAATGACCATTTGACCGACTTTGGCACGCGCTTCCACAACGTTTTCCAACGTCTCTTTCTCGTGGCTCGCGTATCCTTTTACTGTCTCGACCAGGTCCGGTATCAAATCGAACCGACGCTGGTATTGATTTTGAACTTGCGACCACTGACTGTTTACTCCTTCGTCCATCGCCACTAATCTGTTATAAACGCCGACTCCCCACATTATCGTCAAAATTCCGACGAGAAGTATTCCGCCAATAACTGACAATGCGATAACGAGACCTTTTGATTTCATTGCAAATATTCTCCTTGGTTAAACACACGGTTGATTACAAGGTTGCAACACAAGGTAATCAATAGTAGTTTTAAAAACAAGCGATGGGAATTCCCCCCTAAATCCTTGACAATCAACAAAATTGTAATTACTATTTCACTCAGCCATTTCGACGATAGCCATTGTAAAATTGCTCGTGTGAAGAAGGAGTCTGCATGCCTCGCATAGTAAAGGGGGGACTGATCCAGTGTTCCGTATCAGAATCGACGGAAAAGCCGATTGAAGTAATAAAAAAATCGATGATCGATAAACATATTGCACTTATCGAAGAAGCGGGGAAAAAAGGAGTCCAGATACTCTGCCTTCAGGAAATTTTCTTCGGACCATATTTCTGTGCTGAACAGAAGACAAAATGGTATGCAATGGTCGAAAAAATTCCCGAGGGGCCGACGGTAAAACTGATGCAGGAGTACGCGAAGAAATATTCAATGGCGATGGTTGTTCCGATTTATGAAGAGGAAATGACAGGGATCTACTACAACACGGCTGCCGTACTTGACGCTGATGGGAAGTATCTCGGGAAATACCGCAAACACCATATTCCGCAAGTCGACCCGGGTTTCTGGGAAAAGTTCTACTTTAAGCCGGGTAATCTCGGGTACCCTGTATTTAAAACACGTTATGCCGATATTGGCATCTATATTTGCTACGACCGGCACTTTCCAGAAGGTGCGCGCATTCTTGGATTGCATGGTGCGGAAATCGTCTTTAACCCATCGGCGACGGTAGCAGGATTGTCGGAATATTTATGGGAACTCGAACAACCGGCACACGCTGTTGCAAACGGATATTTCGTCGGGGCGATTAACCGGGTTGGTACGGAGCCCCCCTGGGATATCGGAGAATTTTACGGGAAAAGTTATTTCTGCAATCCGCGGGGAAAAATTATTGCACAAGCGAGCCGCGACAAGACCGAACTTGTAGTCGCTGATTTGGATTTAGACATAATAAAGGAAGTCCGGTCGGTATGGCAATTCTACCGGGATCGAAGACCGGAAACGTACAGGGAAATTGTTGAAGAATACTGAAGGCAAGTAAAAGTGAAAAGTTAAAAATTGAAGACTAAGAGAATTTGGATTTCAGAGCTTTCACTGTGCAAAACAACTTACCAGCGCAATGACTTCACAAGAAGTAATCGATATAACGGCAAAGAACACGTTCGGGACTTGGAGATTTCAAAAGGACTGGAAGCCTCTCCACATTACGGATGCGGAGGGATGCTATTTCATCGATGCAAACGGGAAGAAATATTTGGATTTATCCTCGCAGCTGATGTGTGTAACGCTCGGTTATAAGAACCAAGCAGTGATTACAGCGATTGAGGAACAAGCCCGAAAACTTCCGTACATAGCCCCCGGTTTTGCAACCGATGTGCGGGCAGAATTGAGCAAACTCCTCCTCCAAGTCCTTCCGAAAGGTCTGGAAAAATTTTTCTACACGACATCCGGCACTGAAGCGAACGAGGCTGCGTTTAAAATTGCACGGATGTATACCGGTAAGACAAAAATAATCGCACGGTATCATTCGTACCATGGCTCAACCATGGGGTCGATAGCCGCCACGGGCGACCCGCGCCGATGGGCGATGGAACCGGCTGGAAAAATCCCGGGCGTTATCTTCGGACCTGAGGTCCACTGTTACCGCTGCCCTCTTCACCACACGTACCCGCAATGCGGAATTGCCTGCGTGGAATACATCGACCACATGATTGAAAACGAGAGCGATGTCGCCGCAATCGTCATTGAGCCGGTTGTCGGAACGAACGGGGTATTGATCCCGCCGAAGGAATATCTGCCGCGCCTCAAGCAAATTTGCGACAAGCATGGTGTTCTCCTCATCGCAGATGAAGTCATGAGCGGATGGGGCCGAACGGGGTCATGGTTCGCGGTGGACCATTGGAGCGTGGAGCCGGATATTCTCACGACAGCGAAAGGAATCACGAGTGCTTATATTCCCCTCGGGCTTTGCGCAACGACGAAAAAGATAGCGGACTATTTTGACGATCATTACTTTTCCCATGGCCACACGTACGAGGCACATCCCTTAACGCTGGCACCGGCCATCGCTGCAATCAACGAGCTCAAACGCCTTAACCTCGTTGAACGAGCAAATGAAATGGGTGCGTACATGGGGTCCAAACTTAACGCACTCATAGCCAGGCACCCATCGATCGGTGAAGTGCGCGGCCTTGGTTTATTCTGGGGCGTTGAACTTGTAAAAAATCGAACAACGAAAGAACCGTTCAATTCTTACAAAGACAAGGTGGGCGGCGTACCGCTGCTTGTCGATAAAGTTACGGCAGAAATGATGAAGGACGGTGTATTCCTACAAGCGTGGGTCAGCCATTTTGTCATCGCTCCTCCTCTTATTATCACACAAAAAGAAATCGACGCAGCAGTGGAGGTCTTTGACTATGCGTTGCGACTTGCGGATGAACAGGTTTCGTAAATCGCCAATGTCTTCTGATCCGCCCACGGAAACTGGTTACTCAACGCTCCAATTATGAATATTCTGCGCATTGAAA
>CAWJKX010000025.1:0-10142 GCA_963843065.1 uncultured Bacteroidota bacterium | reverse complement strand
ACTCCCGTTTTGCTGTTTGCGATGGGATTCTATCTTGGAAAATACAGTGGAACGTTCGGGACCATCGCGCATGAGGTCGAGCAGCCTCAAACAATTGCGGGGGGCGAAGTGAAACCGGAAGTCAAGGGGGATATGGTCTATGCCGGGGTCTGCCAGGCATGTCATCAGGCCGATGGTAAAGGGGTGGAAGGAAAATATCCGCCTCTGGCCGGATCGGAATGGCTGTTGCAGGACTCATTCACTCCAGCGCGTATTGTGTTATTCGGGTTGGAAGGAGAAATCCGTGTGAAGGGGAACGGTTTTAACAACAAAATGCCGCAATTTCAAGATAAACTCTCGAATGAGGAAATTGCGGCAGCAATATCGTTCGCGCGATCATCGTTTGGCAACAAAGGTGTTGCGGTAATTCCTGCCCAGGTGGACAGCATGAGGAGAGCGTATGGCGGCAGAGGTCCGTGGGGCGCGGCAGTCTTGGAAAATTTGAGAAAAAAATAGTAATGAATTTTTCATCTCTAAAATTTTCTCTTCGAATATTTTATCTCCTTCCGGTTGGATTCATGTTCATCGTCGCATCCGGCTGCGGGAAGCAAGAATTGAAGCCGCGTCAGCCGATCGCGTTCAGCCATAAGATTCACGCGGGGGACTATCAGATGAGCTGCCAGTATTGCCACAGCGGTGCACGCAGAGGAAAAGCTGCGATGATTCCGTCGGTGCAGACCTGCATGGGATGTCATCAACTTGTTGCTGCGACGAAACCCGAGATTCAGAAGATCCGCAAGGCATGGGATGAGAAGGTGCCGATTAGGTGGACAAAGATGAATGTGCTCCCGGACTTCGTCTATTTCAATCATCAGCCGCACATCATGAAAAACATCCCCTGCCAGAAATGCCATGGTGAAGTTCAGACGATGAGCGAAGTCGTACCGCCGTTCAAACTTGCAGACATGTCGTATTGTGTCGGATGCCACAGGGACAACAACGCGAGCATCGATTGCTGGACATGCCATAGATAATTAAGAATTATGAATTAAGAATTAAGAATTATCGGGAAAATACTTGACGGCTAAAAGCCAAGCCCCAAAAGCCAACACCTTATTCACAAAAGAGAAAAATAAATGCAAGAAACGCCGCAGCAGTATACGGCGAGAATTCTTGGCTACCAGGAGGGGAAGGAAGCATTAAAAATTCTGCAAGGCGACACCAAAGAAAATTGACCGGCTCATTAGAGGCGTTCCTCGAAAGAAACTGATGACGAGGCCTGAGCCGGCGAAATGGTCTGTTGCGGAAATACTCGCGCACCTTACAGACACGGAGCTTGTTTCCGGTTTTCGGATCCGGTTGACGCTTGGCCTGAACGGAACACCGATTCAGGGATTCGACCAAAATGTGTGGGCGGAGAAATTCAATTACAGAAAACGCGACCCGCGAAAATCGTTTGAGGTTTTTCGAGTGCTTCGCGAGAATAATCTTGCTCTTCTGAAGTCAATTCCAAAGCCGATGTGGGAGAATTACGGCATCCACTCGGAACGGGGATCAGAGACCGTCGCACGGATCACGGAAATGGTTGCCGGACACGACATCAACCACATGTCTCAGATTGAAAAAATTGTGAAGAGTGGCAAGAAGAATACTCGAAAGTAATTGTCGTCATCGCTTTTGTTTTGCCCTTTTCGATGGCAGCGCATGTTAGTCGAATATTCCACATAATACATTCATGCTAAATGGGTTTGCAGCGTAGAGATTTTCTCAGACTGGTAGGAGCGACAACAGTTGCAACCGCGCTTCCAGGCTGCGGCATCAAGAAGCCGAAGTCGCTGATTCCGTACGTGATACCGGAGGAAAATATCACTCCCGGAAAAGCGGTTTGGTATGCGAGTGTCTGCGAGGAATGTCCGGCTGGATGCGGGGTTTCAGTCCGTGTGCGCGAAGGCCGTGCTGTCAAGGTGGAAGGCAATCCTCTTCATCCTCGTCAATAAGGGAGCACTTTGCGCCCGGGGCCAGGCGTCGTTGCATGGATTATACAATCCAGACCGCATTCAACAGCCGTTGAGAAAAAAACCGGATGGAACCTGGGAAGCTATGAGCTGGGAAGAAGCAGAAAAGTATTTTGTCGATGAATTGCAGAAAATTCAGAAGAGCGGACGGGGTGCTGATGTAGTCTTTATGACACAGCATATGAGCGGCGCGACTGATGACCTGGTTGATCGATGGCTTGCAGCGGTAGGTTCAAAAAAACGCATTCGTTATGAACCCTTCGCACACGAATCGATCAGGAAAGCAAACGAACTGATGTTTGGCGTGCCTCAGGTGCCGGTATACAATTTCGCGGACGCCGACACGGTGATCGCATTCGGTGCCGATTTTTTAGAGACGTGGATTTCACCGGTCGAGTTCACAAAAGGTTTTACAAGACATCGCGGTTTCAAAAATGGAAAACGGGGAATTCTTTATTTCGTCGGTCCCGCGTTTATCGATGACAGCGACGAATGCCGACGAATGGTTCTCCGTCAAACCCGGCACCGAAGGAATATTTGCTCTTGGCCTCGTAAAAGCTATTCTCGATAACAACGCGGCAAGCGGAATCTCGGCCGCGGACTCGGCACGTATTGCGGCGATGGTGCGTGTGTTTTCGCTCGGCGAGGTTGAGAAAGCAACCGGCATTCCATCGGACAAAATTCTCAAGACGGGTCTCGCGTTTGCAAAAGCAAAATCCAGCCTTGCGGTTGCCGGGGGAACAACGATTGAAGGTGACGACGGTGCAGCAATCATCGCCGCTGTGAATTTGTTGAACTATGTTTGCGGCAACATCGGAAAAACGGTAACCTTCAATAATTCCAGTATCTCCACGCTGAATTCATACCAGGATGTTGCAACGTTTGTCGACGCGATAAACCTGGAAAAAGTATCAGCGTTTATCGCAGCCGATATTAACCCGGTGTTCAGCACTCCGCAGGGACTCGATTTCAATCAGGCAATGAAGAAAGTTCCATTCGCGGTCAGCATTTCCAGCTTCATGACCGAGACTTCTGCGTTGGCACATCTCATCCTTCCCACGCACACGCCAATGGAAAGCTGGGGTGACGTGGAAACAATGCCGGGTATCTATGGGTTGATGCAGCCCGCCATGCAGCCTGTGTTCAAAACGAAAATGTTTGGAGATATTCTTCTCGATACGGGAAGAAAGCTGAGCAAATCGCCGGAATTTACTGCCGCTACAACGTACGATTATGTGCGAGAGAGGTGGAAAGCAATCCAAAAAAAATCAGGTGAGAAATCTGATTTTGAAAATTTTTGGATTGAGAGCTTGGCTCGAGGTGGTTATTGGAATTCGCCAAAAGCCAAACTCCAAACGCCAAAACTATCAGCAGCGTTCAACGGGTCAATCTTTTCCCGGATGAAAAAAGTCGACCACGAACCGGGAAAGGATTTTGCACTCGTTGTCTATCCGTCGCTCAGCCATTACGATGGACGCGGCGCAAACCGTCCATGGCTTCAGGAACTTCCTGACCCGATGATGATGAACGTTTGGGACTCGTGGATTGAAATTCATCCGCAGGATGCCGCCGCCGCCGGCATCTCGACGGGGGATGCAATTCAAGTTTCATCTCCCGTATGCCCAGTTTGATCTCCCGGCCCAAGTTTCCACAGCGGTAAAACCGGGCGTTGTCGCGATTCCAATCGGACAAGGACACACTTCCTACGGAAGGTATGCAAATAACGTCGGAAACAATCCGATTGATTTGCTGGACCCGAAGCCGTCCGAAAAAACCAGCGGACTTGAATGGGCGGGCATGAAAGTCGAATTGTTGAAAAAATCCGATCGGCTCGTTTTAGCTACTGTTTCGGGAAGCGACACTCAACATGACAGAGGAATAGTTCAGAGTGTTCCTCTCGCCGCGTTGGTTGAGACTCGCACGCCGGCGTCAGAAGGTCAACATAAAGAAGAAGCACTCTCGATGTACGCCGACCATGAGCACCCGAATCATCGCTGGGGAATGACGATTGACGTCGACAAATGCACGGGGTGCAGCGCCTGTGTCGCTGCATGCTACGCTGAAAATAATATTCCGGTCGTCGGCAAAGAGGAAGTGGCAGTCGGACGTGAGATGGCATGGATTCGTATCGAACGGTATTTCGATGAGCACAGCGAGACGCCGCACGCTGATTTTGCGCCGATGCTCTGTCAGCAATGTGATGACGCTCCGTGTGAGACCGTGTGTCCTGTTTACGCGGCATATCATACGGAAGAAGGTCTTAACGGACAAGTCTATAACCGCTGTATCGGCACGCGCTACTGTGCAAACAATTGTCCGTATAAAGTACGGCGGTTCAATTGGTATGAAGCTCAATGGGTCGAACCTCTTAACTGGCAATTGAACCCGGATGTTACCGTGCGCTCGAAAGGCGTGATGGAAAAGTGTACCTTCTGCGTCCAACGGATCAGCGACGGAAAGAACACCGCGCGGAACGAACGGCGCCCGGTTCGCGACGGAGAAATTATTCCCGCATGTGCCCAAACCTGTCCTGCCGAGGCTATTACATTCGGCGACCTGAAGGACGTCAACAGCTCAGTTTCCAGACTGATTGCTGAAGAAGACCAAAGAGATTACAAAGTGCTTGAAGAACTGAATACACGTCCCGCGGTGACGTATTTGAAAGCGATCAAACGATAATTAAGAATTAAAAATGATCAGAGACGTCGAATCAGATATATTTGGGGCAGTTGATTTCTGGAAATTGGATTGGATCATCTTATAACTTATGACTGAAGACTATAGACTTTCTTACACTGAGACGGATATTGATTTAACGCAGTCGTTGAAGGCGCCGGGCAAAGGTTATTGGATCCTGCTGACGTTTCTTTTCTTGTTGATTTGTACTGGAGGGTACGCGTGGGGTGTGCAAATTGCAAACGGAATCGGAGAGGCTGGAAAAAATAACCCGGTCGGCTGGGCAATGTATATTGCGACGTTCGTCTTTTGGGTCGGTATTGCGCATTCCGGAACACTCATCTCTGCTATTCTATTCTTATTCCGCGTCAAATGGCGCGCTGCCGTCTATCGCAGCGCTGAAGCGGTTACGATTTTTGGGCTGGCAACTGCGGGATTGTTTCCGTTCATCCATCTCGGAAGAGTGTGGGTTGCGCATTGGATCTTGCCTATTCCGAATTTCGGCGGGTTGTGGCCCAACTTCCGCTCGCCGCTCGCTTGGGACGTTCTTGCAATTACAACGTATCTTACTGCAAGCACTTTGTTTTTCACCCTGGGAATGATGCCCGATGTTGCCATTGTCCGCGACAAAGCGATCGGCTGGAGAAAAAAAGTCTATGGCTTACTCGCGATGGGCTGGCAAGGGAGCGATAATCAATGGCGCCATTACACTGCGGCGTACGTTTTCCTGGCTGCCTTATCTACTCCGCTCGTCATTTCAGTCCACAGTATCGTCTCGTGGGATTTTGCTATGAGTGTGATTCCCGGATGGCACAGCACAATCTTTGCCCCGTATTTTGTGGCGGGCGCGATCCATTCCGGGTTGGCTATGGTCGTCCTGCTCCTTGTGCCGATGAGGAAGGCGTTCAAGATCGAAAAATATATCACGATGCATCATCTCGAAAGCCTTGCCAAGTTCATGATTTTTACGGCTCTGATTGTCGGGTTCGCGTACTCGATTGAATTGTTCATCGCCTGGTACAGCGGCAATCAATTCGAGCGGGCGATTTTTATTTACCGGATGACCGGCGACTACGCCTGGGCATTCTGGCTGTTGATCACAACGAATGTCGCCGTGCCGATGCTCCTCTGGTCGAAGAAAATTCGAACGAGCGTTCCGTGGCTTGTGGGTATCTGTATCTCCGTCGAGATCGGCATGTGGCTTGAGCGATTCATTATTATTGTCACGTCTCTCGCGCACGATTATCTTCCGTATGCGTGGGGCATCTACAAGCCGACGCTTGTCGACAGTTTCATCGTGATCGGAAGTTTTGCATGGTTTTTCTTCCTCTTCATGGTCTTTTCAAAAACACTACCTGTGGTTTCGATGTGGGAAGTGAAAGAACAAATTGAACCGCCGATGAAAGAGCAATTGTAATGCCGATGCCCACCAGAACATATCGTTTTGGCATTTTTGAACATCTCGACACGTGTCTTGCCGTCATCAAACAATTGCCGGGTGAGGGATTCAAAGAAATCGAAGTCTATTCGCCAACGCCTCACCACGAAATTTCCCATGCTCTGGGGAGAAAACCAAGCCCGGTGCGTGTCTTCACGCTCGTCGGCGGATTGACCGGACTCATCACCGGCTGGGCGATGACGATCGGCTCGACGATGCTCTATCCGATCATCGTCGGTGGGAAACCGATCATCTCGATTCCGCCGTTTGGCGTTGTTGCATATATAACGACGATTCTCTTCGGAACAATTGCTACGTTTATCGGATTTCTGGTTAATGCCCGCATGCCTCAAATAAAAATTGTTGAAGGATATGATGAACGCCTTTCGTCCGACCATTTTGGCGTGCTTGCATACTGTTTGCCCGAGGATGTCGTGAAACTTGAAAAATTGTTGAAACAATTAGGAGCAGAGACCGTCGCCAGGTCGCAAGGTCTATAAATGGGCAGAATACAATCTAAATATTGGCTCTCTCTTTTTTCCTCTACGCTCCTCCTTTTCTCGACGTTCTTTGCCGGATGCGAAAGCGAGCAGCCTGGCGAGCAAACGGAATATCGTACGGATATGTATTACCAGCCGTCGTTCAAACCTCAGAAAGACCCGCTCCCTCACGTTGCAGGGACCGTCCCTATGTCCGGTTATGAGCCCGCCATCAAAGATTCCCTTCAGGCCGCGCATTTGAAAAATCCTTTTGTGTTCACACGGACATCGGAAGATACAGGAAAATTTTTGTTTAACACGTACTGTTCCGTCTGCCATGGTGTTGCCGCAAAAGGAGACGGACTTGTCGCCCCGAAATTTCAGACACCGCCGGATTTGACCATGCCGTTGTACAAGAAAGCACCCGACGGTTACATCTATTTTGTTATCCGCAAAGGCCATAACATCATGCCTTCGTACTACGAGCACACAACGCAGCGGGAACGATGGCTTATCGTGGCGCACTTACGGAGGCTTCAGCAGCAATGAACGATTCGCCGATGATATTTCCTTCTCAAGAACTCTCGCAGCGAGTGCGCAATACGCTTTGGACGTTCGTTGTGATTGGCGCCATCATGTTCGCCGCCTCCCTTGTCCTGGGGTATGCGCAGCGAGCCTGGCAAATCTATTATGTCAATTTTGTCTTGTGGACGGCGATCGCTCAGGGCGGAGTTGTTTTTTCCGCCGCATATCGGATGACAAACGGAACATGGGGTGAGCCGTTTCGCCGCACCGGTGAAGGAATGGTAAGTTTTCTTCCGGTCAGCTTTGTTCTTTTTATCGGCGTTTTCCTGGGACGGTCGGAAATCTATCCATGGCTCCATGAGGCGACGGAAAAAAAATTGTGGTTAAACACGCCGTTTTTCTTTGCGCGCGATGCGGCCGTGTTCCTGTTCATGATGTGGCTGAGCTACAAATATGTCCGGACATCGCTTCGTCCGGAACTTGGACGGTATCAGACTCCTCTCCCTGAAAAATTCCGAGGTTTCGTCGGGCGGTTAACGCGCGATTGGGAAGGAGATGAACAGGAAACTGCCAAAAGTGCATCGGCGATGGCGAAGCTTGTTCCCGCAATACTGATTTTGTTCGCCGTTCTGTACACTCTTTTAGGATTTGACCTCTTGATGTCGCT
Organism: uncultured Bacteroidota bacterium; assembly: GCA_963843065.1. Lineage (GTDB taxonomy): Bacteria > Bacteroidota > Ignavibacteria > UBA10030 > UBA8401 > JAGVPT01. Next base: position 2,363 of record CAWJKX010000025.1, on the reverse strand, counting down.
CGCCCCTCAGTGGTACAGCACATTATACGGCTGGCTCTTTTTTCTCCACGGATTTTACGGAGCGCTTGTCGTGATTACGATTCTCGCAATCGCCGCACGAAAAGCCTTTAGCCTCGAAACCGGATTCAGAACGAGTCAGTTTCACGACCTCGGGAGATTGGTGATGGGTTTCTGCATGTTGTCCGGCGGGTTTTATTGGTCCCAATATTTGGTGATATGGTACGGGAACCTTACGGAAGAGATTCCATATTTGCTCGTGCGTTTTCACAATCCGCTCTGGGCACCTCTTACGTGGTATTACATCGTCTTCGCTTTCTTTTTTCCTCTTGCAATCTTCCTCAGTAAACGGGCCAAGGAAAAACCGGCCATCCTTGTTGTCGTTGCGTCGATCATTCTTTCGTCGTTGTTTGTGGAACGTTTTCTTGCAGTAGCTCCGTTCTTATGGCATGAGTCGACTTTTCCGTTCGGCATGATGGAGCTGCTCGTGTCGCTCGCCTTCGCGTCCGGTTTCGCGCTTGCATGGTTCAAATTTATCTCCATGGTTCCCCTCATTTCAAAGAAAGTTTGAACCGCGTTGGCACGGAAAGCACCAAGAAAAGATTAATGTGTCTAAGCCCTCTTGTTGCTTACTTTTCACATCTAACTATCCACGCTCCTGAAAAATGTCTTTGACGAACCCCACATCGGCGAACATCCTCTGCGACCAGTGCGGATTGCCGTATAGCCGGTCCGAAAAAGGCCGCGGGGGAGTGACGCAATTGATAAGCGGCATTGAATTTCATTTCTGTTGCTACGGGTGTTCGTTTACTCATTCGTTGACCGGGGAAAAAGGCGAAGGGGGAGTTGCGTCGATGTTTCTTCTTCGACTTGGGTTATCCGCATTTCTGTCGATGAACATCATGATCTTGAGTTGGACGATCTATGCCGGAAAAGGAAACTGGCTCGGCATCGATCAGGATGTGATGCCGGCGATGAACATGCTCTTGTTCGTTCTCTCGACGCCGATCATGTTGCTCGTCGGTTATCCCTTCTTCAAAAATGCCGTTGCTGAAATTCGCAGGCTGCGTCTTTCGATGGACAGCCTTATTGCCCTCGGATCTCTTGCCGCGTACGGGTTCTCCACGTACCAAGTGTTCACCGGCGGCACGGCGCTTTATTTCGACACCGGCACGATGGTGATCGTTCTTGTGACCGCAGGGCGGTATCTCGAAGCGACGGCGAAGGTCCGCACATCGACCGCGCTTCATTCGTTGCTTGACCTTCGTCCGAACAACGCACGCGTTATGCGGGACGGCATCGAGAGAGAAGTCCCAACCTCTGAAATCGGTAGAGGGGAAATAGTCAAAGTGCTTCCGGGTGAACGCATTCCACTCGACGGAGCATTGATCGAAGGATTGACATCCGTGAACCAATCGTTCCTTACCGGCGAATCGCTTCCGGTGACTAAGGAGACCGGGTCGAAAGTCTTTGCCGCAACGGTCAACGGCGAAGGATCGATTCTTGTGGAAACAACGGCGATAGAAAACGATACGCTTCATGCCCAGTTCATTCGTTTGATGGAGAAGGCGCAGCGCACTCGTTCTCCGATCCAACAATTGGTCGACCGGATTTCGTACGTCTTTATTCCGACCGTGATCGGAATTGCAGCGGCAACATTTATCGGATGGATGATGATCGGGACATTTGCTTCGGCCTTGCTCCATTCGTTAACCGTCCTAGTCGTCTCTTGCCCATGCGCCCTGGGCATTGGAACACCCCTCGCGACAACAATCGCAATCGCTCGCGCTGCTGAAGAAGGCATCCTGATTCGCTCCACAGCAATTCTCGAAAAACTCCATTCTATTACTGCAGTAATTTTTGATAAAACGGGGACGCTCACGGAAGGCAACCTCAGTGTATCTGCAGTTGTATCTCCCAATATGTTGCCGGATAGATTATTGTCAATCGCTGCGTCGCTCGAAAACAACTCTGAACATCTGTTGGGGAGAGCAGTTGTTCGGTATGCTGAAGGAAAAAATGTTTCAATATATGAATGCCGAGGTGTTTCCGCGCTCCCCGGGTTGGGCGTCAAGGGGGAAGTAAACATTGATGGAAGGTGGACGGAAGTAGTTGTTGGGCGGAGGATTTTGATGACGCAGATTGGAGCTGATTTTGGCACAGATATAAAGAAGAGTTACGCAGAAATGTTGAAAGCAAGCTCGTTGTTTGTTGCGTGGGAAGGAAAAGTACGGGGCTTCATACAATTGACGGACACTCTCAGGGACGGCGCGGTTTCGACGGCGGAATTGTTGGAACGCCACAACATTGAAGTCGGGATATTATCGGGAGATTCATGTGCCGTTGTCGATGAAATCGGCGTGCGG
>CAWJKX010000024.1:0-7359 GCA_963843065.1 uncultured Bacteroidota bacterium | reverse complement strand
AAGAATACGATCACGACCATTGGCGCATCACGGCACGATGCATGCCGATAACACGATTAACGGAACGGTAAATACGCGATACCTGGCGGTGTCGATTCCACACACACATGGATATGCCTTTCGGCGGAACAACCTCCAGCGATGATCTGAAACGGGCACACGCGCGGCCGCGTTTGGCGGCACGACATGCCACATCGATTTTGCGATACAATCCAAAGGGACACGAATGCGCGATGCGCTCGATGTCTGGTGGAAAAAGGGAGAAAAAGCGACCATCGATTTCGGTCTCCATATGATTATCACCGACTTATCGGAAGCCCATCTCGAAGATATGAATGAGATGGTACGTGAAGGCGTGGCAAGCTTTAAACTTTTCATGGCCTACCCGAACGTGCTCATGGTCGATGATGCAACAATCTTTCGCGCAATGCGGCAAACAGGAAACAACGGAGCGCTAGTCTGTATGCATGCGGAGAATGGCGGAGTCATCGACTTGCTCGTCCAAAAAGCCCTCGCGGAAGGAAAAACTGCCCCTATCTACCACGCTCTTACGCGTCCGACAACCGCTGAAAGTGAAGCGGTCAACAGGGCAATAGCACTCGCTCAAATGGCAGGCGCCCCCGTCTACATCGTCCACCTTTCATCTGCCGATGCACTGGAAAAAGTTTCCGAGGCTCGCGATAAAGGCGTTCCGGTGTTTGCCGAAACATGCCCGCAATACCTTCTTCTCTCGATCGAAGATTTAAACCGTCCGAATTTTGAAGGCGCGAAATACGTTTTTACGCCCCCTCTTCGAGAGAAATGGCACCAGGATAAATTATGGGAAGGGTTGAAGAAAAATACTTTGCAAGTTGTCTCGACGGATCATTGTCCGTTCTGTTTCAAAGAACAAAAAGAATTAGGGCGCGATAACTTCGCGAAAATCCCGAACGGCGGTCCCGGAGTGGAAAACCGCCTACAGCTTATCCATCATCATGGCGTCAACCATAAACGAATCAGCCTGAATCGGTGGGTGGAGATTGTGTCAACGACCCCCGCAAAGATGTTCGGACTCTATCCGCGGAAAGGGACGATCGCAGTCGGGAGCGATGCCGACATTGTTATATGGGACCCGAACAAAGAGTTGACCGTCTCGGCAAAATCGCATCACATGCGTGTAGACTATTCAATGTTCGAAGGATTCAAAGTGAAGGGGGACGCCGAGACGGTTCTCTCGCGCGGTGAAACTGTTGTCGATAGAGGACAATGGCTGGGTAAAGCAGGGCGCGGGTCGTATATTAAAAGAGACACGTACGCAGGTGCATGGAAATGAGCATATTCTAATCCATCTAACAACTTCATCCACTACCAGTCTGCTCCATCCAATCGACTTTTATAAAACTTAAGGTCTATATTCCTGCAACAACAAAGAAGGCGTAATACAGAAAGCGGCGGGTACGAGGAGGATTGAGACTATATTGCGTTTATAGAGGGAAAACTGGTTCTTTTGTAAACCAACACCTGCCATGCAATCGTTGAGTTTGAGTACATCAATTGAAACCCTTGACCGAGAATTATTCGATGGACTTCATCCCAGTCATGCCAGAAAGGATGAAACGAACCGCGGGATAACTTGAGAATGAAAATTTGGAGTTTGAAGATCGACTCCATCACAAACTCTTCTTCGGATGCCGAGTGCGTAGATCGTTTTTGTCTTTTCCTTGGAACGTTCAATAAGCGCACCGTAGTCTTCATAACAACATACTACCTTATCTAAAAACGTTATATCTGCCTCTTTCATCATTCCCGACACACCACAAAATCGCCAAGAACGTAGTCAGTCTTACCTCCCAAGTAATTTTCTTCCGCCAATTTCTTCGCCTGTTGGAATATCTCCCTTCCGAGATATCAATTCCGGTAGCAGCAGCCGCACCTTCAGTAATAGCGTCATATGAAGAGCTCCTACACCGCAACCCATATCGAGGATTTCTTTTGAGGCGAACGGCTCCTTGCGAACGCCTTCCAGCAAATATCGCTGAAGCTTCTCGAGCTCCGCTTTTGCGAGTCCTCCACACACACCGCTTCGACCCATCGAGAAAAAAATCTGTTCGTCGGCTCGCACATACTCCAACCTGTTGCAACATGTACTTATTGACTTTCTATCCAAACGCTAGCAGCAAAGAGCTAATCGCCTTTCGGACTCAGTCAGCCAATTCACTTTCGATTCAGGATCCCATTCCGTCGTCTTTTTCAGCTTCGTAAAAAATTCGATCGAAACCTTCCCCGCAATATTGATAACGTCGTCAAGGTCGTGGGGGTAGAAAGCGGAATTTTGGGAATCGGTGGGCCGACTGATGGATTCATTCAAGCGGCAGGATCCTTTGCACCGAGAGCCACCTATTTCTCTCCGATGAAATTCTTCAGCTCTTTCTTTCGACACCTTCCTCCACAACGCAGCAAAGCCTTCCACACCACATCTTTCTCTTTTACACAAATCTAATGCAGCAATGGCAAAGCTTTTTGCTTTCGAAGGATTGCTGTCAAGTGCGCTCTCGAAGCTATTCAGATTCATGGCGGGTACGGATATATTCGCGAATACAACGTCGAACGCTATTTGCGTGATGCCAAAATAACGGAAATATACGAAGGGACATCAGAAATCCAGCGCATTGTCATTGCCCGGTCGTTACTGCAGTAGGAAATAGGTAAAAGAGAAAGATGTGGTGTGGAAGGCTTTGCTGCGTTGTCGAAGGAGGCGTGTCAAAGAAAGAGGCTGAAGAATTTCATCGGAGAGAAATAGGTGGCTCTCGGTGCAAAGGATTACCTGCGCTTAATGAATCCATCAGTCGGCCCACCGATTGCCAAAATTCCGCTTTCTACCCCCACGACCTTGACGACGTTATAGATATTGCGGGGAAGGTTTCGATCGAATTTTTTACGAAGCTGAAAAAGACGACGGAATGGGATCCTGAATCGAAAGTGAATTGGCTGAGCTGAGTCGAAAGGCGATTAGCTCTTTGCTGTTAGCGTTTGGATGAAAATACGATGAGTACATGTTGCAACAGTTTGGGTGTGTGCGAGCCGACGAACAGATTTTTTTCTCGATGGTCGAAGCGGTATGCAAAGAGCTATCGCAAAAGCGGACTCGAGAAAACTCAGCGATATTTGCTGGAAGGCGTTCGCAAGGAGCCGTTCGCCTCAAAAGAAATCCTCGATATCGGTTGCGGTGTAGGAGCTCTTCATATGACGCTATTACTTGAAGGTGCGGCTGCTGCTACCGGAATTGATATCTCGGAAGGGATGTTACAACAGGCGAAGAAATTGGCGGAAGAAAATTACTTGGGAGGTAAGACTGACTACGTTCTTGGCGATTTTGTGGGTGTGTCGGGAATGATGAAAGAGGCAGATATAACGTTTTTAGATAAGGTAGTATGTTGTTATGAAGACTACGGTGCGCTTATTGAACGTTCCACCGCAAAGACAAAAACGATCTACGCACTCAGCCATCCGAAGAAGAGTTTGCTGATGGAGTCGATCTTCAAACTCCAAATTTTCATTCTGAAGTTATCCCGCGGTTCGTTTCATCCTTTCTGGCATGACTGGGATGAAGTCCATCGAATAATTCTCGGTCAAGGGTTTCAATTGATGTACTCAAACTCAACGATTGCATGGCAGGTGTTGGTTTACGAAAGAACCAGTTTTCCCTCTATAAACGCAATATAGTCTCAATCCTCCTCGTACCCGCCGCTTTCTGTATTACGCCTTCTTTGTTGTTGCAGGAATATGGACCTTAAGTTTTATAAAGGTCGATTGGATGGAGCAGACTGGTAGTGGATGAAGTTGTTAGATGGATTAGAATATGCTCATTTCCATGCACCTGCGTACGTGTCTCTTTTAATATACGACCCGCGCCCTGCTTTACCCAGCCATTGTCCTCTATCGACAACAGTTTCACCGCGCGAGAGAACCGTCTCGGCGTCCCCCTTCACTTTGAATCCTTCGAACATTGAATAGTCTACACGCATGTGATGCGATTTTGCCGAGACGGTCAACTCTTTGTTCGGGTCCCATATAACAATGTCGGCATCGCTCCCGACTGCGATCGTCCCTTTCCGCGGATAGAGTCCGAACATCTTTGCGGGGGTCGTTGACACAATCTCCACCCACCGATTCAGGCTGATTCGTTTATGGTTGACGCCATGATGATGGATAAGCTGTAGGCGGTTTTCCACTCCGGGACCGCCGTTCGGGATTTTCGCGAAGTTATCGCGCCCTAATTCTTTTTGTTCTTTGAAACAGAACGGACAATGATCCGTCGAGACAACTTGCAAAGTATTTTTCTTCAACCCTTCCCATAATTTATCCTGGTGCCATTTCTCTCGAAGAGGGGGCGTAAAAACGTATTTCGCGCCTTCAAAATTCGGACGGTTTAAATCTTCGATCGAGAGAAGAAGGTATTGCGGGCATGTTTCGGCAAACACCGGAACGCCTTTATCGCGAGCCTCGGAAACTTTTTCCAGTGCATCGGCAGATGAAAGGTGGACGATGTAGACGGGGGCGCCTGCCATTTGAGCGAGTGCTATTGCCCTGTTGACCGCTTCACTTTCAGCGGTTGTCGGACGCGTAAGAGCGTGGTAGATAGGGGCAGTTTTTCCTTCCGCGAGGGCTTTTTGGACGAGCAAGTCGATGACTCCGCCATTCTCCGCATGCATACAGACTAGCGCTCCGTTGTTTCCTGTTTGCCGCATTGCGCGAAAGATTGTTGCATCATCGACCATGAGCACGTTCGGGTAGGCCATGAAAAGTTTAAAGCTTGCCACGCCTTCACGTACCATCTCATTCATATCTTCGAGATGGGCTTCCGGTAAGTCGGTGATAATCATATGGAGACCGAAATCGATGGTCGCTTTTTCTCCCTTTTTCCACCAGACATCGAGCGCATCGCGCATTCGTGTCCCTTTGGATTGTATCGCAAAATCGATGAGGCATGTCGTGCCGCCAAACGCGGCCGCGCGTGTGCCCGTTTCAAAATCATCGCTGGAGGTTGTTCCGCCGAAAGGCATATCCATGTGTGTGTGGACATCGACGCCGCCGGGTATCACGTATTTACCGTTCGCGTTAATTGTGTTATCGGCATGCATGGTGAGTGATGCGCCGATGGTCGTGATCGTATTCTTTTCGATATAAATATCAGCGTTGTAATCCTGCTCGGCGGTGATCACACGCCCGTTTTTGATCAACGTTGACATGAGTGGCTCCTGCAATGTTGACAACGCATTATGCTTGATGTTCGGTAAGCTTGAGCTGCTGCTTCAAGACGGCTTCAATCGATTCTTTCTGGCCAGGGGGTAAAATGATAGTAACAGTTTTTCGCCACATGCCTTTTACAGCTATCGTCAAATTACTTTCATCCTGGCCGACCCATCGGTATGAGGACATATTTTTCCATCGAAAGAGGGAATACGTTTCGAGAATTCCGTTTTGCCTCAACTCGACTTTACCAAAAAAAGGAGACGCAAAATACAAAACCACCGAAACGTAGAAAATAAGTTCGGCAATTGTCTCATGCGAGAAGTTGGCTCGAACAATTGTGAAGACGATAAGAATCAGGAACATTCCTGCTGTTGCGAACCCAGATATTTTCCGGCTCTGAACACGAGGAACTCCGTAGAGCAACGCCCCTGCGCGTTTTTTAACGAAGGGATAGCCGGCCATCAAACCGACTATGAGCACTGAAAGGAAGATCGAGAGGATCGTGAGCAGGTTGTCCGAATTCAATGCAGGCGACGTAGGGTGCAGTATGATCCAGCTAGCGCTCGCAAGAAGAGCGAGCCCGGTTCCCACGAACATTCCGCGTTGAGATGGGTATTGGGAGATCGTTTTGCCGCGAAAAGCGTAGGTCAGCGACAATACGCCGAAAATTATTGATGCATAGGTTAACCATTGCATATGAAAGTCCTTTTAAGATCGTGCCGGCGCCGTTGTATTTTTTTCATAGATACTTGCAACGATCACGCCAGCAATGACCGTCCAAATGATTCCATAAATTGTGGAAAACCAAGCAAATTTGTTCAAAAATCCTTTTAGCAAAAAGTGCAGAAATATCCAGGTCGGAAAGTTCACAAGAATTCCAGCATACAAACCGTACATCGCTCCGCCTTTCCAATCGGCGCTGAAACTGCCGGATACTTTGAGGTAGACCCATGCAAGCACGAAGACAGTAATAAAATCTCCGATGACAAACCACACAGGGTTGGTTGTTTGTATGAATACATCCGTGTGTTTGGAATAATACATGGGAACCATGAGCATTCCTTGGGCAAGGAAATCGATGACATTCATTACCGCTCCACTTGCTGCAATCGCAATCCAGAACTTACTGTTTTTTATAACATTTTCTCCCTGATGAAATGAGTGAATAGATCAATTAAAAGCCACGCTATCGAAGGAATTGGTATTTATGTTTTCCATCCGTACCGTGTTGCATAGATATTGTTCAATGGATTTCTATTCCATGTTTGTGCTGAAATTGTCGCAATGCTTCCCATGTCAGCGGTTGGGGCATCTGCTTCATCAAATCATTCCATGTAAGTTCTTCGGATCTGCCGTCGACGTGAATCATAGAGACACATTGATCGACCGGACAGACAATGAAACAGAGCCTGCATCCAACGCAATCGTTTTCACGGACTTTCGGCTGATTTTTTCCATTATGTTGAAGGATGTCGATGCATTGGTGCGCGGCGTCATTACAGGCAATATAGCAAAGATTGCATTGGATGCATTTTGATTCGTTGATTCGGGCGACCGTTTTGTAGAGAAGATTTAAATTACCGAAATCCGAAATGCATTTGAGCGATTTTCCGCGGAGTTCATCGAGAGAGCTGTATTTTTTTTCTTCCATCCAATTTGTCAATCCTTCAGTCATATCTTCGATGATACGGAAACCGTAGTGCATAACCGCTGTGCATACCTGCACTGAAGAAGCACCTAGCAGAATGAATTCGAGAGCGTCGCGCCACGTCGAGATTCCTCCGATGGCGGAAATAGGGAGGTTGATCTCCGCGTCAGCAGCAATTTGTGAAACCATGTTCAGTGCAATTGGCTTTACCGCGGGGCCTGCATACCCGCCGTGCCCGCCTTTGCCGTCGACAGATGGGTTCAGCTCGAATGTATCGAGGTCGACACCCATAATTGAGTTGATGGTATTGATGAGCGAAATACCATTTGCTTTTCCTTTTTTTGCTGCGCGTCCGGGAAAACGAATATCGGATATATTTGGCGTAAGTTTAACGAGAACAGGAATTGTCGAGACCTCGGTAACCCATTCAGTAATCATCGTGCAATACTCGGGGACCTGGCCGACAGCTGATCCCATAC
>CAWJKX010000023.1:0-19958 GCA_963843065.1 uncultured Bacteroidota bacterium | reverse complement strand
GTGGTGGTGTTGTTTTGATTTTCATATTTTCGTCGTTGCAGCGGTTAATTTATCCTCCTCCTATACTTAATACAATATACCCCTCCTCACCAAATTTCCCACCCCTCTCAAAAAGAACAAGGTGACATTATTGAAAGTACCACAGCCACAGAGCAAGGCAATCAGGAATGGAACTCCGGATGATGTAGCAAAAGGCCATAGCACTGTCCTTGACCAGATGATGTACACATTTCATTTCCGGTAATGTTATCGGATCGACGGCGGCGAAGATGTTGTAAGTTACATTGGACCGAGAGGATACTCGCTTATATGAGTGAAAATAATCGGCAGCCTTTGGTAAAGGAGCTCGCGTTCAAGCGTGATGTTAGGTAGGCATGTAACGGAAATGATTCCTCTTCTTCACTGAACATCATTTGCTGTCAGCGGCTTCCTCTTTTGCTATGACAAATAAACACAATCTCGATAAAAGACAGGATGCAAATTCCTATTCAGAACTCACGTTGCCGATTTCGAGAAGCGGCGGACCAGGAGGGCAGAATGTTAACAGGGTTTCCACTCGCGTAGAGTTGATTTTCGATGTGCAAGATTCTTCCCTTGATCCTGAGATAAAAAATTACATTAGATCAAAACTGCATCCGAATTTGGATTCAGCTGGATGCCTTCATGTGGTCTCGCAAGAATCGCGCAGCCAATGGAAAAATAAACAGAATGCAATTGAGAAATTCACCTTCCTCGTAAAGAAAGTTCCCGCACGGTGAAACATCGGACGCCAACGGCAGCAACAAAAAGTTCAAAGAATGCCCGGCTGGCAAGGAAAAAGGTGAAAAGCGAGTTAAAGAAAATGCGCAAAATCAACTTAGAAATGGAGCTTCATTAAAAAAGTTGCTTATTCCTCTTGACAACTTTCAGAATTATCGTATATTATTTATAGCTTATTCTTTGACAAAGCCGTTTTCATCAAGAGTGGTGGAGGGACAGCCCTCTGAAACCCCAGCAACCGGATCTACCCTTGGCGGATCGTCAGGTGCTAATTTCTGTTCCCCGGATGTTTACGGGAAGAAAGATGAACTTAAGAGTAAACAACGTTTGAGACCTCTTTTGATCATCTTCTAAAAGAGGTTTTTTCAGTTTCTCTAATCCATGAACATTTTCAGCTTACATCTTTTCTACGCGTGCAGACCAGTCCTCGAGCATTTGTCTGCCTACTTCGTCGTAACTTCCTCTGTTGTCGCCCATCCGTTGTATAAATCCGTTTGCGTTTACATTGCACTGAAAATTAACTAGTCCGGAGGGCGTTAAGCTCTTCGAGGCTCACAAATACTTCATTTATTTCACGGAGATTAACATGGCTACAAACGGAAAAGCACGACATTACCGCTTCGAAACGCTGCAACTGCACGCCGGTCAGGCACCAGACCCGACGACAAAGTCGCGGGCAGTGCCGATCTATCAAACAACGTCCTATAACTTCAACGACGCAGGACATGCTGCTGCATTATTTGGTTTGCAGGAATTCGGCAACATTTACACGCGCATCATGAACCCGACCACGGCGGTGTTTGAAGAACGAATCGCAGCGCTTGAAGGCGGCGTGGCGGCGGTTGCGACGGCATCGGGACAGGCGGCTCAATTCCTGGCAATTGCAACAATCGCACAGGCGGGAGAGAACATTGTCTCGACGAGCAATCTGTACGGCGGGACGTATAACCAATTCAAAGTGACGTTCCCACGGCTCGGCATCAACGTGAAATTTGTCGAAGGGGACAAACCGGAAGATTTCCGGAAATTGATTGACAGCAAAACAAAAGCGATCTACATCGAATCGATCGGCAATCCGCGGTTGAACGTTCCCGACTTTGAGGCAATCGCAAAGGTTGCCCATGAAAACAATATACCACTCGTGGTGGATAATACATTCGGAGCCGGGGGATATTTGATTCAGCCATTTAAGCATGGTGCTGATATCATTGTGCACTCTGCCACGAAATGGATCGGCGGGCACGGGACATCGATCGGCGGAGTGATCGTCGACTCGGGAAAATTTAATTGGGGCAATGGCAAGTTCCCTATTTTTACCGAACCGAGCCCGGGATACCACGGGTTGAAATTCTGGGATGTTTTCGGTTCCGGTGGACCGTTCGGCAACATTGCATTCGCCATACGTGCCCGTGTTGAAGGTCTTCGAGACATTGGCCCTTGCCTTAGCCCGTTCAACTCGTTTTTGTTCCTTCAGGGATTGGAAACGCTCTCACTTCGCGTTGACCGTCATAATGAAAATGCATTGAAGGTTGCGCAATGGCTGGAGCGGCATCCACAGGTCGAATGGGTTTCATTTCCGGGGCTTCCCAATCATCCTTCACACGCGAGCGCAAAAAAATATTTGCGTGCCGGTCTGTTCGGATCGATCGTTGTATTTGGGATCAAAGGCGGTGTCGAAGCGGGAAAAACGTTCATCAACAATGTCAAACTTTCGAGCTTGCTCGCCAACGTCGGGGATGCGAAAACGCTCGTTATCCATCCCTCGTCGACGACGCATCAGCAGCTTTCCGAAAAAGAGCAGCGCGATTCGGGTGTCACGCCGGAGTTGATCCGTATATCGGTCGGCATCGAGCACATCGATGACATTCTCGAAGACTTCGATGAAGCGCTTCGTGCAGTCAAGACTGCTGTTCACGCGTAAATTGACCACCCCCGACGCGTTGCGTCTCCCCCTCCTCAAAGAGGAGGGGGGCAGGGGGGTGGCGAGAAATATATGACGACACTAACTGAAAATATAGTCGGGACAAAGGACGTTAAGCTTTTCGACGAAGCAAATCCTCTTGAAATGGATTGCGGGGAGAAGCTTTTTCCGGTCAGCGTTGCGTACGAAAAAAAAACCGTCATCGCTGCCCGGAATTGAAGCTTCTCCCGCAATCCATTTCAAGAGGATTTGCTTCGTCGAAAAGCTTAACGTCCTTTGTCCCGACTATATTTTCAGTTAGTGTCGTCATATATTTCTCGCCACCCCCCTGCCCCCCTCCTCTTTGAGGAGGGGGAGACGCAACGCGTCGGGGGTGGTCAATTTACGCGTGAACAGCAGTCTTGACTGCACGAAGCGCTCATCGAAGTCTTCGAGAATGTCATCGATGTGCTCGATGCCGACCGATATACGGATCAACTCCGGCGTAACACCCGAATCGCGCTGCTCTTTTTCGGAAAGCTGCTGATGCGTCGTCGACGAGGGATGGATAACGAGCGTTTTCGCATCCCCGACGTTGGCGAGCAAGCTGGAAACTTGACATTGTTGATGAACGTTTTTCCCGCTTCGACACCGCCTTTGATCCCAAATACAACGATGATCCGAACAGACCGGCACGCAAATATTTTTTTGCGCTCGCGTGTGAAGGATAATTGGGAAGCCCCGGAAATGAAACCCATTCGACCTGTGGATGCCGCGCCAGCCATTGCGCAACCTTCAATGCATTTTCATTATGACGGTCAACGCGAAGTGAGAGCGTTTCCAATCCCTGAAGGAACAAAAACGAGTTGAACGGGCTAAGGCAAGGGCCAATGTCTCGAAGACCTTCAACACGGGCACGTATGGCGAATGCAATGTTGCCGAACGGTCCACCGGAACCGAAAACATCCCAGAATTTCAACCCGTGGTATCCCGGGCTCGGTTCGGTAAAAATAGGGAATTTGCCATTGCCCCAATCGAATTTTCCCGAGTCGACGATCACTCCGCCGATCGATGTCCCGTGCCCGCCGATCCATTTTGTGGCAGAGTGCACGATGATATCAGCACCATGCTTAAATGGCTGAATCAAATATCCCCCGGCTCCGAATGTATTATCCACCACGATGGTATATTGTTTTCATGGGCAACCTTTGCGATTGCCTCAAAGTCGGGAACGTTAAACCGCGGATTGCCGATCGATTCGATGTAGATCGCTTTTGTTTTGCTGTCAATCAATTTCCGGAAATCTTCCGGTTTGTCCCCTTCGACAAATTTCACGTTGATGCCGAGCCGTGGGAACGTCACTTTGAATTGGTTATACGTCCCGCCGTACAGATTGCTCGTCGAGACAATGTTCTCTCCCGCCTGTGCGATTGTTGCAATTGCCAGGAATTGAGCCGCCTGTCCCGATGCCGTCGCAACCGCCGCCACGCCGCCTTCAAGCGCTGCGATTCGTTCTTCAAACACCGCCGTGGTCGGGTTCATGATGCGCGTGTAAATGTTGCCGAATTCCTGCAAACCAAATAATGCAGCAGCATGTCCTGCGTCGTTGAAGTTATAGGACGTTGTTTGATAGATCGGCACTGCCCGCGACTTTGTCGTCGGGTCTGGTGCCTGACCGGCGTGCAGTTGCAGCGTTTCGAAGCGGTAATGTCGTGCTTTTCCGTTTGTAGCCATGTTAATCTCCGTGAAATAAATGAAGTATTTGTGAGCCTCGAAGAGCTTAACGCCCTCCGGACTAGTTAATTTTCAGTGCAATGTAAACGCAAACGGATTTATACAACGGATGGGCGACAACAGAGGAAGTTACCGACGAAGTAGGCAGACAAATGCTCGAGGACTGGTCTGCACGCGTAGAAAAGATGTAAGCTGAAAATGTTCATGGATTAGAGAAAATGAAAAAACCTCTTTTGAAGATGATCAAAAGAGGTCTCAAACGTTGTTTACTCTTAAGTTCATCTTTCTTCCCGTAAACATCCGGGGAACAGAAATTAGCACCTGACGATCCGCCAAGGGTAGATCCGGTTGCTGTGGTTTCACAGGGTCTGTCCCTCCACCACTCTTGATGAAAACGGCTTTGTCAAAGAATAAGCTATAAATAATATACGATAATTCTGAAAGTTGTCAAGAGGAATAAGCAACTTTTTTAATGAAGCTCCATTTCTAAGTTGATTTTGCGCATTTTCTTTAACTCGCTTTTCACCTTTTTCCTTGCCAGCCGGGCATTCTTTGAACTTTTTGTTGCTGCCGTTGGCGTCCGATGTTTCACCGGGCGGGTAACTTTCTTTACGAGGAAGGTGAATTTCTCAATTGCATTCTGTTTATTTTTCCATTGGCTGCGCGATTCTTGCGAGACCACATGAAGGCATCCAGCTGAATCCAGTTTCGGATGCAGTTTTGATCGTACGTACTCTTTTATCTCAGGATCAAGGGAAGAATCTTGCACATCGAAAATCAACTCTACGCGAGTGGAAACCCTGTTAACATTCTGCCCTCCTGGTCCGCCGCTTCTCGAAAATCGGAAGCGTAAGTCCGAAAGAGGAATTTGAATCCTGTCATTAATAAAGATGGTGTTCATCGGTGATAGCAAATAAAAAATCCGCTGACAGCAATGGATGTTCAGCGGAGAATAGAAATTATTTCCGTTACATGCCTACCTAACATCACGCTTGAACGCGAGCTCCTTTAGAAAAGGCCGCCCATTATTTTCACTCAAGAGTGAGAGCATCCTTCTGTCCAATGTAACTTACAACATCTTCGCCGCCGTCGACTCCGATAACATTACCGGAAATGAAATGTGCATCATCGTGGCTGAGGAGCGCAATGGCCTTTGCTACATCATCCGGAGTTGTATTCCTCATTGCCGGGCTCTTTGCCTGCGCGACTTTCAACATCATTAATGCCCCCGGAATTTTTCTCAGGGCGGCGGTATCCGTGACGCCGGCCATAATTGCATTGCAGGTAATACCGTACGGCCCCAGATCGTGCGTTAATTGACGAATGTACGATTCCAGGGCTGCTTTTGCAGCAGAGACAGCGCCGTAGTTTGGCAGTTGAGAGTGCCCGCCGGAGCTCGTCATTGCGTAAACACGCCCCCCTTTTTCAACAAGCCGGAGTTGAATACTGATTGCGTCCAATACACCAGAGAGTTTGCCATCACGTCCATAGTCATTTCGACCTGGGCTTGCGTCATCTGTTCCTTTGAATCTTTCGATACCAGCGGGCGCAATGTTCCAAAAGCAAGGCTGTGCATAAGCACTCTGACGGTCGATTCAGGGCTTTTGTGAAATTCGTTCTGCAATTCATCTACAACTTCTTTTCTTTTTTCCGGATCGGATGCATTGACATTGAAGAACAACGATTGAACTCCTTGAGCATCGACATCTTTTTTCACTTTTTCGGCGTTGGGGAGCGTCGCTGCGCGGTCGAAATGCACGCCGCAGATATTCATCCCATGGCGCGCAAGTTCAACGGCAGTTGCTCCGCCAAAACCACTCGAAGCTCCGAGAATAAGAGCCCAGTCGGTTTTCTTGAATCTATAATCGCTTGCCACGTTCACACCTTGCCATTTATTGATAGGAAATAGGTTTGTGAATAACGAGATCTCTTGGCAGTCCCTGCGCTTTTCTTTTGACCGTCAAAGGCGCAAAGTAAATCAAACATCTCACCATCCAACTTCTTCATACCACGCTATTCAACAGTGACGCTCTTTGCTAGGTTCCGCGGCTGGTCGATGTTACAGCCGCGTTTAACGGCGATATAATATGCCAACAATTGCAGAGGAATAACATTCAGTATCGGCGAGAGAAGGTCGGCAGTATGTGGCACGCGGATTACGTGTTCGGCCACTGACTCAATGGCCGTGTCGTCCTCGTTCACGACAGCTATCACTTTCCCTCTTCTTGCTTTGACTTCCTGAATATTCGAAATGATTTTTTCATACGTGTTATCTTTCGACGCAATCACGATGACGGGCATATTCTCGTCGATCAACGCAATGGGACCGTGCTTCATTTCCGCAGCCGGATATCCTTCAGCGTGAATGTATGAAATCTCCTTGAGCTTCAGCGCTCCTTCCAACGCTGCGGGGAAATTATATCCTCTCCCCAGGTAAAGGACATTAACATTGTCTTTCAACTCTTCCGCAATCAGTTCGATCTTACTGGTATTCGCCAAGATTGTTTCGACTTTGCCCGGAAGGTCGAGAAGTGCCTGCGCAATTTTTTTCCCCTCGGCCTCCGACATCCCTCGCTGCCGCGCAATCATGAGTGTGATCAGTGAAAGAACGACAAGCTGCGAGGTAAACGCTTTTGTCGATGCCACACCGATTTCCGGTCCCGCGTGGATATAGACGCCACCTTGGCTTTCGCGCGCGATAGTGCTTCCGACAACGTTGCATATCCCGAATACCGCAGCACCTTTCTGTTTTGCCTCTCGAAGAGCAGCAAGCGTATCCGCCGTTTCGCCGCTCTGGCTGATTAAAAAGACAACGTCGCCCTTTTTGATTATAGGATTTCGGTACCTAAACTCCGAAGCATATTCTACCTCCACCGGAATTTTTCCGTACTGCTCGATCATATATTCGCCGACGAGCCCCGCATGCCATGATGTCCCGCATGCGGTGATGATGATTCGCTGCGCATTTTCCAGAATTGGCATGACATCGCCCAGTCCGCTGAGCTTTGAGTTCCCTTCGGCGAGCAACACTCTTCCGCGCATCGAGTTTCGCAGGGTCTCGGACTGCTCCATAATCTCCTTGAGCATAAAGTGCTCATAGCCCCCTTTTTCAATTTCTTCGATATCGATCGTCACCTGGTGGACCTCTTTTTCGATGTCGACATTGTCGATCGTCCTTGTCTCAAAAGAGTCTCTTGTGAGCACCGCAATCTCTCCGTCTTCTAGGTAGACGACGTTACGGGTATACTGGACGATTGCAGCCGCGTCCGATGACACGTAATGCGCGTCGGTGCCAATGCCAAGCAAAAGCGGGCTTCCTTTTCTCGCCGCAACAATCCTGCCTGGCTCAAGAGCTGAAACTACTGCAATACCGTATGTCCCCTCCACCTGCCGAAGAGCAAGCCGGACTGCGGTCGGCAAATCACCGCTGTACTGCTTCATTTCTTCAACCAAGTGGACCAGTACTTCAGTATCCGTCGCAGAAACAAATACGTGCCCCGTGCTTTCAAGCTTTTTGCGGATAGAGAGATAGTTTTCGATGATGCCGTTATGGATGAGCGCGATTTCATGCTTGCAGTCGGTGTGGGGATGGGCGTTGATGTCGCTTGGAATGCCATGCGTTGCCCAGCGTGTGTGTCCAATTCCGGCCGTCGTATTCAGATGCAGCGCGGGAAGTGATTTTTCTAATTCGCCGACCTTCCCGACTTTTTTATAGACAAGCAGAGAATTATCGGCAAGCAGCGCAACACCGGCGGAATCATATCCACGGTATTCAAGCCGCTTCAACCCGTCCAGCAAAATGGGAAACGGATTTGCTTCTCCGACATAGCCAATTATTCCACACATATATTCTCCCTGAATTTATCGAACAATGCCTATCACTCCCATCATGCGGCCCGACGCTTCGCCATCACGACGATACGAATGAAATTTCTCCGATTCATGAATTGTGCAACCTTCATACACCTCGATGTTTGTTGAAAGAACGCCTTCCGCGTCCAACTGCCGACGATTTGCGCCTTTCAAATCGACTCTCCATTTTCCCGATTCGTTTTTCGAGAGAAAAGCACGGTCAAACTTCCCGGCAACCTCTTCTCCAACCTCGTAACAACATTTTCCAGCGGCGGGACCGACAAACGCAACGAGGTTTTTGGGGGCCGTGCCGAACTTATCCGCCATGAGCACGATTGCATTCTTAACGATACCTGAACTCGTGCCGCGCCATCCTGCATGAATTCCCGCAGCTGTCCGGGTTACAGGGTCGAAAAGAAAGATTGGAACACAGTCCGCAACGGTGATAACGATAAAAACGCCAAATTCATTGGTAGCGAGCCCGTCGCACTCCTCGTATCCTCCCCATGTCTGAATTGCACGAACCGTGCTTGAATGGCACTGCATGGGAAAAGCAAGTTCATCCAGGCCAATATGGAGGGCACCGAAAAAAAGCCTCCGGTTTTCAACAACGTTTACTTTGTCATCTCCGACATCAAAACTTAAATTCATTCCCAACCCGCCGGGACTTCGCCCCCCTGCGCGCGTGCTCATCCCAAAAACTATTTGTCGGTAACGGGAAAGGGCCTCGGAGCGAATAATCTCCATATGGTAAACAGTATCGTTAAAATTGAAATGAAAATCAAATTCAGGACCCCAGTGATGCCGTAACTTCAGCTAATTTGGAATTATATATTGCCAAATTCATCTCGATTTAATAGGACAGTCATGGCATCACTTTTTAAAACGTTTATTACACGAGAAGGATTTCGCCGTGGTTGAAAATGCCGACCGCTCTCCCTTTCAGCAACTTCCCATCGAAAGGCGAATTCTTGGATTTAGATTTGAAGCGGCTAACGTCTACCTTCCACTGAATTTCAGGGTCGACGAAAGTAAAATTGGCCGAATTCCCTTCACGAATGTCGATCGTCCTTTTGATGATTTTGCGCGGATTCGTCGAGAACTTTTCAACCAACTGGGAAAATGTTATGACATTCGATGCGACCAGTTCGGTGATCGCAAGACCGATTGCCGTTTCTAATCCTACAATGCCGAACGGCGCCTGCAAATAATCGACCTCCTTCTCGTCTAAGGAATGCGGCGCATGGTCGCTCGCAATGACATCGACAATTCCTTCCCGGATGCCCTGTTTTATCGCTTCAACGTCGTCCCGGGTTCGCAGTGGCGGATTCATTTTCGTGTTCGTATCGAACGACCGGACAACATCATCGGTCAACGTAAAGTGATGCGGCGTAACTTCACATGTAATCGCGATGCCCTTCCGTTTTGCTTCGCGGACAAGCTTCACTGAACCGGCAGTACTCATGTGCGCCACATGGTACCGAGACCTGGTGTATTCTGTCAGAAGAATATCGCGGGCAATCATGATCTCTTCAGCAACCGGGGGAATTCCGGGCAGCCCTAGCTCCGTTGCGACAAACCCTTCGTTCATCACACCGCCACGAACGAGCGAAGGTTCCTCACAATGCTGAATGACCGGAACGTCGAACATGCCGGCGTATTCCAGCGCACGCCGCATAATTTCCGCATCGAAAACGGGGGCGCCGTCATCACTCAAGCCGACGGCTCCCGCCTGGACAAGCTCGGCAATGGAAGACAGTTCTTTGCCCGCTCTTCCTTTCGTAACTGCGCCGACCGGATACACATCGACAATGCCTTTATTGACCAGTTTCCCCTGCGAATGAACAAAGTGGACTATCGATTCGTCGTCGATTGCAGGATTTGTGTTCGGCATACAGCACACGGCTGTGAAACCGCCGTGCGCCGCAGAAAGCGTTCCTGTTTCGATGGTCTCCTTATGTTCAAAACCCGGTTCTCTCAGGTGAACATGCATGTCGACAAAGCCCGGAGCAACAATTTTTCCGCGGAGATCAATTATTTCACAATCAGCCGGCGGAGCTATTGACGGTTTCATCGAATTAATGATTCCATCGACGATGAGTATGTCCGCGACCATATCTGATTTTGTCGACGGGTCGATAAAGCGCCCGCCTTTCAAAAGATATTTCTTTGCCATGGATATCCTATGTTCTTGTATGAATTAATTTACCGTTCCCAGAAGATACAACACCGACATTCTGACTGCAACGCCATTTAACACTTGTTCAAGAATAACAGAATGAGGTCCATCCGCTACGTCGGCGGAGAGTTCCACGTCGCGGTTGATCGGTCCGGGATGCATGATGGTGATCGGGTGGTCGATCCTGTCCAGGCGCTCCTTCGTTACTCCAAAAAAACGATGGTATTCGCGAAGCGACGGGAACAGACCGCCGGACTGTCGTTCCATTTGTACACGAAGAACATTCAACGCATCAACTTTCGGAAGGACGTCATCGATACGGTGGTATACTTCAACATCAAGTTTTTCGATCTCCTTTGGAATGAGTGTTGCCGGACCGCAGACTGAGACCTTCGCCCCCATTGTCCGCAGTCCGTAGATGTTCGACCGTGCCACCCTGCTGTGGGAAATATCGCCGACAATGCAGACTCGCAAGCCGTCGAGCGATCCGAATTTTTCTTTCAACGTATACATGTCCAGCAATGCCTGCGTTGGATGCTCGTGGCAGCCATCCCCGGCATTAAGCACAGCCGATTGAACAACACGAGTCAAAAAATGCGGAGTGCCAGCCGAGTTGTGGCGTATCACGACCATATCAATTTTCATCGCTTCAATGTTTCGGGCAGTATCTTTTAACGTTTCCCCTTTACTAACGCTTGACCCTGAGGCTGAAAAATTCACAACGTCCGCAGAAAGCCTGCGCTCGGCCAGTTCGAAAGAAATCCGGGTACGTGTCGAATTCTCGAAAAATAAGTTCACAATCGTCTTCCCCTGGAGCGTCGGCACTTTTTTGATCGGCCGATTCAAGATTTCCTTGAACGATACAGCTGTATTGAGAATCAGTTCAATATCAGCCTTCGGTGCTCCGTCGAGGCCAAGCAAATGCCGCGATGATAGTCCCATGCGTTATCCTTCCTAGAATTATTGTTTCACGGGGATTAAAAAAACGGCGTCTTCTCCATCCGCTTCGTTCATTCGAACTTGAACTTCTTCGTCAATCGACGTCGGCACGTTCTTGCCCACAAAATCCGCCTTGATTGGGAGTTCACGATGTCCCCGGTCCACCAAAACTGCGAGCTGGATGGAAGCCGGTCTGCCGATATCCATGAGAGCATTGAGCGCAGCGCGGACTGTCCGCCCTGTGAACAAAACATCATCCACAAGAATAATATCTTTGCCGGCGATATCATAGAGTATATCCGTCGTGTTCAACCGAGGCTGCGCCAACTTTCCGCGAAGGTCATCTCTGTAAAGAGTAATGTCAAGCGTGCCTATCGGCGGGGCGATTTTTTCCATTTCGAGTACGGCGGCAGCAATCCGGCGGGCAAGGTATTCTCCCCTTGTCCTGATTCCGACAATGCCAAGAGAAGCGGCTCCGTGATTCCGTTCAACGATTTCATGTGAAAGCCGATTGACGGTCCGGATGAAATTTTGAGCATCGAGAATTATTCGTCTGTCATTCATAGGTTTATGGTTCTCAAAAGGTGTACAATAAAAAGCCTCCGTCCACATAATGAACGGAGGCTTTCTTTTATTACTGAAAAAACCGGGATATTCGATTTCATTATTTCCTTTCCTACCTCTCCGGATAGAATTAAAGGATCTTTATCTACCTAAAAATATACATAGTTTTTCTCACCAAATCAATAGCTACTGCCATTATTATTTATCCTCAGGTCGTCGATAATTTTCGTACGGTAGGAATGGCATTTCAAAAAACTCTTTCGCTAATAAGATCGCGGCATGATTGGACAAACATTCGGTATAAAAAACTCCGGCACACAACACCGGAGTTTTCCTGTTGCAAAGGCATGAGGTATGGTTCTACTGAATCTGTAGCTGATTCATCCAATTGGCATTTTGCAATTCATCACGATGGGTCGAATGGAGCAAATCGTAGTCCGATAATCCCGATCTGTCGCCGAACACAAATATCACTCCCCCCTGGATAGAATTGTAGGTCCAGATTTCGTACGGCTTCGTGTTCACTTCGTTCGTGTGCCGTTCGACATCGTCGGGCGGGCCATAGACGATAAACACTCGCCCGCGATCAGTTTTCCATCCGTCTTTGAAGCCGGCTCTAAAATGCTCATTGGCATAGTCGACACGTTTGAAATACTCGGTTTTCTGGACTGCATTTGGATCCGTTTGATCGTTTTTACGCCTATTCCAAAACTCATACAGCACTTTACGTTTTGCCTCAACACCTGCGACATTTTTATATTGTGCCTGTTCGGCGCGACTGGAAATGTATTTCAGCTGCGCAAACTCGAGGTCGAGTTCATCTTCAGTCATCGCTGCGTATTCGCTTGAAAGAACCGACCCCTCTGTCCCCGTAGTTAACGAATCCATCGGAAGCTGGGGATTGTAGATGAAGAGCCTCTTCGACGACGTGAAATTTGAATTGTCCACGGAATCAATAATGCTGAATTTCAATGTGTAGGCACCGGTCCTCAAAGTGTTAATTTGCAGCGCTCCAACTTCTACGTTCGATTCGTTCATCCGGTTCTTCGTTCGAGTGCGAGTGATGACTTCTCTTCCGAGCGAATTTATCACGGCCACCCTTGTGTAATAATTCGGTGATGTATTCTTCAAAAGATTGTATGCCTCAACATAATAGTAAACCACCGGCTGCTCGGCTCCATAAATCCTGGAGGGATTTGGTTTTACTTCGTACGTGTTCTTGATAAATCGACCGGATGAATCCTTGCCTACCGAGACTATTGATGTGCATAATTCGACATCGCTCAGAGAAACATGTTTGTTCTCAATCGGCTGAAGATCGATCGGGACAGAAAAACTATCGTGCTTCGCCCAGTTGTCTCTCCCCCCACCCACAATGTACATTCGGTACACGTCCGGCGCCAGAAAGAAACCGAGGACATCGGCATAGGTACGAGAGGTGCCCAGCAATGTTGAATCATTCGTCGTAAAAGGAATTCTCCACATCTGGCGCGCAACGATAGAATCATTTGCCGAACGTTTGAAATAGATATCCATCACCGCTTCAGCTTTCAAAATGCTGTCCGCCTTGACAAATTTTAACTTTGACACATCGAACGAGTAATACACTTCAACGTACTCTTTCGTTGAATCGCTCCGAAACCTCGCAACATCAATCCCAACGCGAAAGCCGGATTGGGCTTCAGCGACGTGAGTACAGAGTGGCAGGATGATGGCGACAAGAACCAGAGACACAAAGAGACTGACAAATTTCATTAGAAGCCTTTCTGTTTTTCGGCAGGAAATATATGGAAAAATAGGTTCTTTTCCAACGAGCGGGAGGCGTCTCAAATTCAATTTTAATGGCATTCCGGCGAAAGCCGGTCGACAACTCCCCACGAATCTACGAATCGTAGAATCGTAGATAGACGACTCGGCAAGAATCCAGTTCGGTTGCTCTGGATCGCCGCCTGGGCGGGCATGATGCTTATTTTTCAGTTTGATACACTTAAACTGAAAAACTGCGCAATGTGCAAATCGGAATGCCTTAACCGGCCAGCTGTCAGTTTTCTACTTTTCAAGAGTGCTTGTATTATCTCCGCAGATAAAATATTTTTTGACGGCAATCGCGATTTCTTTACGACAGCCGTTTCGCCGGAGATCACGCGTCGACATCCTTCACCCAAAGAACCAGTACCCCACCAACGATCATTGATACCCCCCCCAGAACGAGCGCATAAACCGCTTCGTCGGCTAAAAATGTTCGCACGACGAACCCGAGTATTCCTGCCGCCACGATCTGCGGAATGACGATGAAAAAATTGAAGATCCCCATGTAGACACCCATCCTCGCCGGTGGAAGAGACCCGGCAAGAATTGCGTACGGCATCGAAAGAATGCTGGCCCATGCTAAACCTATGCCAACCATGGAAATCAAAAGCACGTGAGGATTGTGGATGATCAAAAATGAGATGAGACCCAATCCGCCGCAGAAGAGGCTGAGCATATGGACAGTTTTTCTACTCGTCTTTTTTGCGATCACAGGAAGCAAGAATGCCGCAAGCGCCGCAAAGCCGTTGTATGCCGCAAACAGCACGCCGACCCAATCCGCACCCTCATTAAAGAGGGGCGTTGTGGGGTCTGTGGCGCCATAAATATGACTTGTCACTGCCGATGTCGTATAGATCCACATGGCAAAGAGTGCAAACCACGAGAAGAATTGCACAACGGCAAGCTGAATCATTGTCCGCGGCATTTCCTTCAGGCTTACGAATATCCCTTTTATTAATTCAAGCGATCCCTGATGTTCCTTTTTTTGACGGCTGAATTCTTCCAGGTTCTCCGGAGGATATTCTTTCGTGCGAAAAACAGTCCAGCTCACTGCCGTGATGAACGCAACGGCTCCCGCATAAAAAGAATAGAGGACCGAACTCGGGATTTCTCCCTTTGGCGCGGTGTTGCTGACGCCGATCCAATTTGTAAAAATGTACGGGAGAGCAGATGCTATCACAGCCCCAGTGCCGATGAAGAAGCTTTGCACAGCGAACCCGGTGGTCCGTTGTTCTGAAGGGAGCAGATCTGCGACAAGTGCCCGAAACGGCTCCATCGAAATATTTATCGATGCATCGAGAATCCACAGCATCGCTGCCGCAACCCATAACGCCGGGGAATTCGGCATGACAATGAGCGCCGCTGTCGCTAAGATCGCACCCGTAAGGAAATACGGCCGCCTTCTGCCGAGACGATTCCACGTGCGATCGCTCAGGTAACCGATGATGGGTTGAACAAGGAGCCCGGTCGCCGGCGCGGCGATCCAAAGTATCGGAATATCCGACAAGTTTGCTCCCAGCGTCTCAAAAATTCTGCTGACGTTTGCATTCTGCAGGGCAAACCCGAATTGGATCCCGAGAAAACCAAAACTCATGTTCCAGACTTGCCAAAAACTCAGTTTGGGCTTTTCCATTTTAGCCTTTTCGTCTTCTGGTGAATATCTCGGTACGAATATCTTACCGGAGTATCGCAGTGTTAAAGTCTGGCCAGCTATCGGACACCTCTAAGGTATCCGATAGCTGCACAAAAGGCTTATCCTTTCACGCTCCCGAGTGTCAGTCCCGATACAAGCCATTTGCTCAAAGAAAGGAAAAGAACGACAACAGGTATCGTGACAATCATTGAAGCTGCACCGTAAAGTCCCCACTCGGATCCCATGTTCGACTCGAACGATTTCAACCCTAACGGGAGCGTCCACATCTGCGTATCCTGAAGGATCTGGGCGGCAACGATATACTCGGTCCACGCAGACATGAATGAGAAAAGGGCTGTGATAACCAACGCCGGGGAAGCCAACGGTAAAATAATTTTGTAGAAAGTCTGAAATCGATTGCATCCGTCGATTCGTCCTGCCTCTTCAAGACTCGTCGGGATCGTATCGTAATATCCCTTCATCTGCCAAACGCAGAACGGAAGCGCTGTGGCGGAGTACATGATGATGATCCCCAAGTATGAATTGATGAGATGGAGCTTCACGAGCATGATGTACATCGGGAGCAAAAGCATCGTAGCGGGAAACATCTGCGTAACGAGGAGACTGAGGAGTCCTATTTTTTTCCCGATAAAACTGAACCGTGAGAAGGCGTACCCGGCAGTCGAAGCAAGAACAACGCCCGTGAGGGTAACAACGAATGCCACAAAGGTGCTATTCATTAACCATAGAAGGAACGGGCGCTCTGTAAAAAGGGCATAGTAGTTTTTGAGCGAAGCATCTTTCGGGATGATTTCCAGGGAAGTCGACATAAGCCTGTCAGCGGGACGAAGCGAAACAGTGAGTATCTGCGAGACAGGATACAATGCGATGAAACAAAAGAGAATCAATACGAGATATGTTCCCGCGATTCTGAGATATGTTTTCTTTTTTGCATCAATCATAAGATCATCGATGAAATTAGTATGCCGCTTCCGTGGCTTTAGTTCTGCGCATAAACGTCAGGCTGAAAATCAAAAGGATAAAGAAGATCACCATCGACAACGCTGCGCCGTACCCGTATCTATAGAAATTAAATGCCGCCTTGTACACGAATGAGACGAGGAGATGTGTTTGATCCGACGGCTCCCCGGCGTTGCTCACAAGCCAAACAATGTTCAGGTTGTTGAATGTCCAGATCGTCCCGAGCGTAATGGCGGGCACCATGACGGGACGGATCAGCGGGATGGTGATATTCTTCAGCTTATGAAACCACGATGCCCCGTCCATGTCGGCGGCTTCGTAGAGCTCGTGTGGTATGCTCTGCAACGCACCGAGTGCGATGATCATCATGAAAGGAAACCCGAGCCACACATTTGTAATGATAACGGCGATGAATGTCTGAACCGGGCTTTTGAGCCACTGAACAGCGGGAAGCCCAAACCATTGCGTGAGCATGAGATTGATGGAGCCATACTCGTAATTAAACATGCCGCGCCACGTGAGCGCCACTATAAGTTGAGGAACAGCCCAGGGCAACACCAGAATGGTTCGGAAAATCGCTTTTCCACGAATTTCTTTCTGGTTCAGGAGAAGTGCGAGAAACACTCCTATAACAACGTGGAAAATAAGATTTACGACAGTCCATATTATCGTCTTGAGAAAGACACTATAGAAATTCGGCTTCGATTCTTCCGTAAATACTTTCACATACTGTCTGAAACCGACGAAATGCCAATCCTTGATGTGAGTAAGACTCATATTCGAGAGGGAAATAACAATGTTGAAGATGAATGGATAGATGACCACACCGATGAGCACCAAAAACGCCGGTGCGACCAGGAAGTACACGAATACCTTCGTCTTTAATTTTTCGCTTATCATTCGTTCATCTCTTTTATTTTCCTCAACGCATCATTCTGCATATCGATCGCTGCTTGTTCCGCCGATTTGTAGCCTCCCAACACCGCCTGGTAGCTCGGCCTCATCGCATCCCAGATCGCCCGTAATTCCGGAACAACCGGCATCGCACGGCCGTGCTCGATGGCGATTTCCGAATTCCTCATGATGTCATTTTTCTTCACGAAATCGCTCGCCAGAACCGATTTCTTCGTCGGCATCGTGTGGAGGATTGTCGCAGCTTCAAGTTCGTTCTCGTCGGATGTGAGGAACTTTATAAGTTCAATCGACCATTTCTTTTTCTCTTCCGAGATGTTTGCGTTGATCGAGAATCCTTTCGGAGAGACCATCGTTCCGCACCAGAGGCCGGTCTTTGTAATTTTCGGAAGAGGTGCAACGCCGAAATCAATGCCCGCCTTTTCATACCCCGACCAGGACCAATCACCGTTGATGATCATTCCCACCTTTCCGTCCTTGAAAAGAATATCGGCGATTTCGTAGTCGGCCTCATTCGGGATAATCTTGTATTTATCACGAAGGTCTTTTATGAACTTCAGTCCGTCAATCGTTCCCTGGTTATTCAGCGTTGGTTTTCCGCTGTCATCCATGATCCATCCGCCGAATCCTGTCATGAATGGAATGAAGAAAAATGGCTCGGTGTAATTCCACGCTAAACCGTACCGATCAGGCTTGTGAGTGAGATTCTTGCCAATGTCGATGAGTTCTTTCTCGGTGGTCGGAGGCTTTGGAACCAGCTTCTTATTGTACACAAGAGTCAGATGATTGCCGAGTTTGTCTGCAATCTGATAAAGATGGCCTTTATAGTACGTCAGACCCTTGGGATCAAATTCGTCGAGATATGCTTTGTCAAAAAGGCCCTCGAGAGGAAGAATAATATCCATTACCTGAAACGGTCCAACCTGATCCGCCGGGCCGTAGACAATCTCGGGCCCCTGCCCCGCGATCGCGGCGACGATGAAGCCGGAGCGAAGTTCCTCGGTTTCTTTGAAAAGCTGCTCCACTTCCACTTCAGGATGAAGCTTCATGAATTTCTGAAGCTGCGCCTCAAGCACGACACGGATGTCGATCCTATCCTGGTGCCAGATCGTGATTCGTATCTTTTCTCCTTTCTTCGGCCCGCATCCGGAGAGACATCCAAACATGACACAGGCAACAAAGAAGGCAGAAAGAAAGACGCGAAAAGTTTTTCGCTCGATGTTTCGTAATATTGGAATGCCCGGCCTGATCAATGCGCACCTTCAACCATGATTGAGCGGACCTTATCACTTTTATCTTCTTTGACAAATAACCAGAAGAATGCAGAGAGAGCCACACTGACGCCGCTGATAAGAAAGATGATATTCTTGTCGGCCGCATGCTGGATGAGGATGCCGAGTCCGAGGCTCACGAAAAGCTGAGGGAGAACCACGGAGAGATTGAAGATGCCCATGAAAAATCCCATGCGGCTTTTTTGGACATTCTCAGACATGATGGCAAAAGGCAAGCTGACAATCGCCCCCCACCCGACACCGACGATTGCCATGAGGGCGTATAAAGCAAATGGAGTCCTACCGAAAAAGGCAATAAGGAAATAACCGATTGCCATAATTGCAACACAGCTCAAATGTGTCTTGACGCGGCCTATCTTCTCTGCGATCGGTTCGAGGACAAAACCGGGGAGAATGAAGCCGATGGTGTTCAACACGGCAAAAGAAACCGAAATAACCTGGCCTGAGAAAAGGGCTGAGCTAGTAGAATCCGCAGCTAATTTTTGTTGGATGTAAGCGATGATATACACAAACATTGTTTGCACACCGATCCAGGAAAAAGCATGCGCAACATAGAGTCGAATAAGCTGTCCCCATTTTGTTGTTGATTCGACCTTCTTTCCTTTGTCAACAGATTCTGATATCTCTGTCTCCGCCAGTGTTCGCTTTTCCGAGATAAAAAATACCGGCAGAATGGAAAAGAACAAAACAATGAAAACTCCGAAATAGATAAGCACATAGTTGCCGAAGACTGCCCCGATGACGTATGCAAGAACACCGAAGAATCCGGAAATTGTCTGCATCCACGTATATCCCTTCGTGCGCGGATTTCCCTCGGGGGTTACATCGGCGATTATAGACCGGGTCGGGTTAAAACTTATGTTGATCGCAAGATCGAGGGTGAGCGCCACAAATACCGCGACACCGAGCAAACTCTCGATCCCGAAGAACGATCGGATGTTGTCGATGTTAGGTAAAGCAAGCAGCATCGAGGCGGCCAAAACTCCTCCGATAAGTATGAAAGGACGCCTTCTCCCTCCCCAAAACCAAACTTTGTCGCTGATCAGGCCAATGATGACCTGTCCGAAAATCCCGGCAAGCGGCCCTGCCGCCCACACGATCCCAACTTCATGGATGTCAAGATTGTACTTCGTGGTAAGAATCCAACTGAGTGCCGAAATCTGGACGGAGAGCGCAAAGCCCATTGCGGTCGACGGCAAGCTGATGATCGCGTAGAAGGATCGGGAGAGATTTTTCTGGATCTGGAGCACGGTCGAGTGTGTAGAGTTCGAGATCAGTAAGATGAAAATCTTGGTTGAATACGGGTTTGGCTCACGCAAAGACGCAAAAACGCAGAGAAGAAAGAACAACGCTAAAAAGAATCTTTGCGCCTCCGCGGCTTGGCGAGAAGCGACGATCCTGTCA
>CAWJKX010000022.1:0-6097 GCA_963843065.1 uncultured Bacteroidota bacterium | reverse complement strand
TTCGTTATCCTGAAACTCGCACTTGTGCATGGCGCAGCAGTTCATTCTTCCAGAGGTAGCCGCGGCGCAGCTCATCAAGAACGGTTCCCGGCACACTCCCATTTTTGTTCGCGATGGTCACCGCCTCATGCAGATTATGGTCGAACGGCGCACCGACGCTGACAAAGGGATGAACTCCGTGCAATTCCAACATCGCAAGAAATTTTTTGTGGATGTTTCGCACGCCCTGCACAAACGGCTGCTCTTCGTTGCCGGCCCATTGCATCGCCTTCTCCAAATCGTCGATAATATCTAAAAGCGCAAGCATGAGCGCGCGTTTGCCGTCGTCGGCAGCTTTGTTGCTGTCCCGCTCAATGCGGCGGCGATAATTCTTGAAGTCTGCGAGCGTTCGGAGATTCCGGTCCCGCTCAAAGATCAGCTCTTCTTCCAACTTCTGGATCTGTGCCGCCACATCGGTTGGCGGAAGGAGCTTCCGTTCCATCTCGCGAATGTCTAGTTCCATGGTTCACCTCTCTTAATATTAAAAGTACTCTCACCAATGTGCTGACTCCGTAGGTTCAAAGATCCACATCTGTGGGCAAGCCCAGTGATGGTATCTTCTTCAAAGACACGCTACATGTGGTTCAAAGTTTTTCTTCTTCAACAACTTTTATCTGCTCGACCAGCTCTGTGTATTCTTTTGAAAGCTCGGTTATCTCCTCTTCCGTTTTTTCCTCTGCATTAATCACCGTATTGCTCGCAGCCTTGTCTGACGCAACAAGTTCATTGATCTTCAAATGAAGTGAGGCGGAGAAATGGATAAATGACTTTTGAATAATAAATAAGGTCAAAAAAGTGACTCCAAGAATGACATCTCCGATCTCGTTATGAATATCCTCCGTGTAAAACCGCTTGTTGCTGAGCCAGAAAAGAACCGTGACCAAGGCGATAATAAATGTGACGGAATTGCCGAGTACCGACGGTAGCAATGGAGGTTAATTTTTCAAAACCTCTTTCCGCATGCAGGTAGACATTTTTTATAGCATGATTATTACGAGTTGCATCGTCGCGTTCGCGGAAAATACGTTGTCTTTCTTTTCCATCTCTTTTCATGTGGATTGTCGTTCGTGATTTTGTCATACTTGAGTTAAAGTATTATCCTTATGTGTGGAAGTCATTTGCTAACCAATTTTCATCAGCGTTGCGCGCGACTTTCGCACGAGGTGTGCCGAGATTCTCCCCCGCAGATGATCCGCAAACCGACGTTTTCGGAACAGTCGGTTGTTTTCATTCAACCGATCAGCGGACCGACACTCCTCTCCGCCGGTCCCATTCACGCAATTGCGGACGATGATGTCGGGCCGATGTTTGCTTTCGAAAAAAATCTCACACGTGGAAACCGCGACTGCTGACATTATTGTCTCGTCTGTTATTTTCGTTCCCGCTTATCGTCGCGATCGCTCCCTTTGCCATTGGTTTGCTTTTGTTGCTTTACCCACTCTTTATGCTGGGGATGGTTTTTGTTAACAAAGTATTTTGATTCGTGGCTGTCGCGGATTACTTCCTGATCGTGCCGACCCCTATAGGACGCGTATTTTTCTCTATACATTCTGTCGTTTCGATACGGTTCCCGATCGTTCACGACGACTTTGTAAGAATGATACAGGTCATAATTACGATAGCGGTAAGGCAGTGATGATCTGTGGATCCAACGGCCACCTTCATTGTAATAGTACATGTGTTCTGGGACACTATAGTATACGCCGATGTCGGGCATGTAATAATAGTCGACGTGATCGTAACCGGTCGGTCCCCACACCGGTTGGCGGTCGAGATTGACGCCGATACTGAAGCTTACCTGTGCATCGAGAGCGTTCGACATGAACACCGCCAGGATCAATGCAAATAAATAACGCATGATGTTTCTCCTTCGTTAGTACAAGTGATCGAAATAAATCCGGTCCCGTCTAGTCCGGGTTCCGGCTGTGTATGAATCTGGAATGCTACAGATTGGCGGCATCAATTGTGCGCCTTCGCATGTCCTGACGCACCGTACCAGCCTGCCGACTATCAACTAATTTTCACAAGTTGTTTGCCGAGATTCTCTCCCGCAAACAATCCGATGAAAGCCTTTGGAGAATTCTCCAATCCTTCGACGATGGTTTCCGTGTATTTCAATTTCTTTTCCCTCAGCCAGTTCGCCAACTGGCGTGTCCCCTCATCGAACCGGGCGGAATAATTGCGGACAAGAAAACCCTTCATGAGAGCACTGTGTGTCAGCAATTGAGGCTGGATCCGCGGGCCGATAGGAACGCGATTGTCATTGTAGAGAGAGATCTGCCCGCACAAGGGAATCCGGGCTCCGTTGTTTATTAAAGAGAGCACCGCATCCGAAATGTCGCCGCCGACATTGTCAAAGTAAATGTCGACGCCGTTCGGACAAGCTCTCGCCAATACTTCCTTCAGGTCATGAGATGTTCGATAATTCATTGCGGCATCGAAACCCAATTCATCGATCAAGTGTCTTGTTTTCTTGTCGGACCCGGCAATGCCGACGACACGGCAACCGTGTATCTTGGCGATCTGTCCAACAATCGTTCCAACAGCGCCCGCCGCGCCGGAGACAACGACTGTTTCACCATGCTTGGGCTGCCCGATATCCATCAATCCAAAATAGGCGGTGAGACCAGTCATTCCTAAAACTCCAAGTGCTGTGCTGACTGGAGCAATGTCAGGATTTATCTTTCGCACTTCTTTCTCGCCGGCGATGGAGTAATCCTGCCAGCCGAGATTTCCGACCACAACATCGCCCTGCCTGAAGCTGCCCGACTTTGACTCGACGACATCGGCGACAGCTCCCCCGTTCAGAACTTCGTTAAGTTGGAAGGGCGGAACGTACGATTTGCTATCATTCATTCTGCCTCTCATATACGGATCAACGGAAATGACTCGCGTTCGTACCAGCAGCTGTCCATCCGCGGGCTGAGGGATTGAAGTCGTCGCCAGCTTGAAACAACTTTCATTCGGCATCCCGACCGGCCTTTTGACCAAGAGTATTTGTCTATTGACTTGTTCTTGCACTATACCTCCATAAAACTGGATCGTTTGATTCCAAAAAACTATTACAGATCATTTCCATTCAACAAGAACTATTGAGCCGTCCTGGCAAAGCCGGGAGAGCAACGCAATGCCGATCGTCAATTCCACCTGCCAGTTATTTCAGCAAAATAAGAGTTTTAGTCTCTGACATTGATCCTGCCTGCAAACGACAAAAATAAAAACCACTGGCAAATCCATTTGCATGCCATTGCCTTGTGTAATTTCCCGGCGACAATTCCTCGAAAACAATAGTTGCCGCTTCTCTTCCAATGACATTAAATACTTTCAATGAGACAAAAGATTTTGATGCTATGCTGAATGAAATACTTGTCGATGGATTAAACGGGTTAGGATAATTCTGTCTCATGCTGAAAGCGCCGGGTATGGACGAACTCTTGCCATTTTCGATACCAGTGGCTGAAGGCACGGTAAAGGATCCGATCATCCCCGACGAAGAATTAACATCGCATTGGTATTGATAACTGCCCGCAACTGTCGCAGTATAAGTAAATACATTGCCGGTACCTTGATAAAATTTCTGTGCACCTGTGGGAACACTCGTTGAACTCAGCGGATACGTAATAAAATCACCTTCCCACTCGACAGTATCGCCTACGGAAATGCTTAGGAAATTCGGTGAGTACGTGAGTCCAAACGAACCTCCGAATTGAATGACATGAGTTGCCGCATGCGCCGTTCCCACGACAGTGAGGAACACTATGACCCATACAATTGAGATGTCTCTTTGAAACACCCCGATGGATAGCGTTTTCATGATACATCCTCTCTGATTTATTTTGTAAGCACTTTAAATTTCTGTTGAAATCATTTAACGTGCATGGGATAGTCTGTATATCCTTTTTCGCCAGAAGTATAAAATGTATTTGTGTGGAGATCATTCGACAGCGCCCAGTCATGAACGAATCGTTCAACCAGATCAGGGTTATTAATAAACGGCCTGCCGAATGAGATAAGGTCCGCAAGTCCCCCCTGTAATTCGTTTTCAGCGCGTTCCTTTGTATATCCACCCCCAAGAATGATTGTATCATGAAATCTCTTTCGAATCTCCATTTTAATCCCGATAGGCACTTCGGGCGCCCCCATGCTGCTATGATCTACTAGATGAATATAGAGGATCTGCATTCGATTGAGTTCTTCAGCAAGATATTTATATGTGTCATCGATTTCCGGATAGAGAGGCATATCGCTTGCGATACCGTACGGCGATAAGCGTATCCCGACTCTCTCCTTTCCGATTGCTTCAACTGCGCCGGCTACCACCTCCAACAGGAAGCGACAACGGTTTTCAATACTGCCGCCGTACTTATCATTTCTTACATTACTCACGGGAGACAGAAATTGTTCTAAGAGGTATCCATTCGCGCCATGAAGCTCGATGCCGTCAAAATTTGCTTTTATTGCATTGACAGCAGCGTTAGCGTACTCTAGCGTTGTGTGTTTTATTTCTTCAATAACCATTGCAGTCGGAACGGGGTAATCCTGCAATCCCAAAGCATCTGTCCACACTTGCCCGGAGGCTTTCAGAGCAGATGGTGCGATAATTGTTGCACTCTTCACCATATTCGCCGGATGGCTGATGCGCCCGGTGTGCATGAGCTGGACAAAGATCTTTCCGTCTTTGGAATGCACCGCCGCTGTGATTTTTTTCCAACCTTCCACCTGTTGCCCGTTAAAAATGCCGGGGATGCGGCTGTAACCGAGACCGTTGGGTGAAGGGGATGTCCCTTCGGTAATGATGAGTCCTGCGGCAGCACGCTGTCCGTAGAATTCAGCCATTAAATCGTCAGGGATGTTGCCGATTGCACGAGAGCGCGTCATTGGCGCCATGACGATTCGATTTCTTAAATCAATGGTGCCGAGTTTATACGGGCTCAATAAATCAACTTTTTTCATTTAACATCTCCTTGATAAATGTACCATGTGATAGCACTAGCAGCCGGTTTCTTCTTGCCTAGAAGTACCGCGGAATAATTTTCCTCGATCAATACATTATCAATAACTCTCAAAATGAAATACCTGCTTGCGCGACGAGCAGCAGCCGCCCTTTATTTTCAATTGGCAAAAACGGGGCCAATTCGAGGCCAATATTTATTTTTTTTGAAAAACCGTCATTGACCATGCGGACCATTTCAGCCAAATCCAAAAGCATCGACAAAGCAAACCCGCCACGGTCGGCTCCGACATCGAGTGGAGAACTCACACCAAATATTCCTATCCCCACGCTGACAGGAAATCGATTACCTGTTTCTGGATTAATGCGATAAAACCTCACCATCGCGCTGTAGTTTCCATACTGAATCGTGTCATTAGCTCGAGTATCATACAATACTTTGGGGATGGCGAGTGAAAACCCTATTTCGATTGAAGGACCTCTTACCCGAAAATATCTTATCATAGTGTTAGAACGATCCACTGCGCCGATTTTGATGGTGTAATCCGGCTCGATGCGGATACAAAGAATTGCCCAATCGGGGAGTGAATCTACCGGCACAAGCACTTGGTCAAGTTCTTCCGGACGGATGTTGGCATACGGACCGTATGCGGTGCGATACTGAACAAACATTTCGCGATCTTTGTTTGGGTCGCCATGACTTCGAAATGTTACCATGCGCCGTTCGTATGATGGAGTGGCCATGCCTTCCCGCAACAGCACCGTTGTCGTTATTCTCACGAACTGGGGTCCCATGCACTCCCGAATACTGTCGCGTTGAAAGTGGACTGAAAGATTTCGAACTTGGTTGCGATCCAGTGTTACCGCCGTCCGGATATCGTTACTGCCGGCGATGGGAACAATAGTCGCGTATCTGCTGAGTAGTTCAACGTCCTGGTATTCCTCCACAACTACAACACAATCAGTTTCATACCGATATCGACGCCCCTCGGAGTCCGTCACCTTAAGGCTGATGGGATATGATCCTGGCGTTACATCTTTAGGAATAATAGGATGGTCTGCTGGCGTTCTAGTATGGAAGAAGGGAATTCCAGACATTGAACTACT
>CAWJKX010000021.1:0-4020 GCA_963843065.1 uncultured Bacteroidota bacterium | reverse complement strand
ACGGCTCCTTTGACCCGCTCGATCGCATTTTTTATACCGGCAGGCCTCGGCGTCATTGATTCCGGATATGCTTCTGCTTTTGGGTCAGCAGGAATTGCGAATGTAGCAACGGCCGGTGCAGCCTTCATCATTATCAAGCGGAGCAAAGAATTGTTCTGGATCCTTATTGGACTTTTCTTCATGTGGCTTCAAGAACGTACCGTTGCAGAAAGTATGGTCGGTCAACCGCTGCAGGCGGATTATGCTCCAGAAATAGTATGAAAAAGAAAATTCTTTTTATTTGCGGGTCGCGCAACCAAACGACGCAAATGCATAAGATTTCGCAGGAACTCGACCGCGATTATAATTGCTGGTTTACTCCTTATTATGCCACCGGTATGGAAGAATTTCTTCGGAGGATGAACCTTACGGAAATGTCCATTATGGGAAGCAAGATGGTCGGTCGATGCCTGCAGTACCTTCATGCCTGTCATTTGAAGGTCGACTATCGGGGCGAAAAAAATGGTACCGACCTGGTCTTTACGTGTGCAGATCTGGTCATTCAAAAAAATATCGTAGGGAAGAAAATTATTCTGGTACGGAAGGAATGACAGACCCTGAAAACCTGGGGTTTCATCTCGTTAAGCTGTTTCCGTTTCTCCCCCGTTGGGTTGGCAGCACATCAACATTCAGCCTCAGCAATGCGTATCAAAAGCTGTGTGTTGCCAGCGAGGGGTACCGTGATCTGTTTGTCAGAAAAGGGGCACCATCTGAAAAAATTGTGGTCACAGGCATCCCGAATTTCGACAACTGTAAAAAATTCTTAGAGAATCGATTTCCTCACAGGCACTATGTCCTTGTCTGCACTTCCGACTCGCGCGAAACGTTCAAATTTGAAAATCGAAAAAAAATCATTCTCGATGCAGTGAAAGTGGCCCGCGGACGTAAGCTTATTTTCAAATTGCATCCCAATGAAAATATTGAGCGGGCAGCTCTTGAAATTTCTGCGTTAGCTCCGGGCGCGTTAGTGTATACTGCGGGGAACGCTGAAGAGATGATCGCCAACTGCGACGTACTGATAACACATTATTCGTCCACAGTCTACGTCGGATTGGTATTGGAAAAGAAGTCCATTCGAATTTTTCACTCGAAGAATTGCGGAAGCTCGCTCCGGTGCAAAACGGGATGGCTGCCCGTAATATTGCAAATGTTGGGCGCGAATTGCTGTCGGTGGAATCGGAGCAAACCGTCCATGCGAAGCGCCGTGAACACCCAATTGCGAAAATGTGGCAGTATCATTACAGAGAAAAACTAGCTCGATTATTATCCAAGGCGGCATGAAAATTCTTATCGTCATTCAGGCGCGCACCGCTTCCTCGAGGTTTCCCAATAAGGTCTTACTCCCTCTTGCCGGTGCGCCGTTGCTGCAGCGAATGATTGAACGGGTACAGGCTGCGGAAGGTCCGTATGAAATTGTCGTCGCAACGACTACCGACCCTCATGATGACCCGATTCGTTCGCTCTGCAGGAAGATCGGCATTCGGTGTTTCAGCGGACACCCGACAGACCTCCTGGACCGGCACCTGGAAGCGGCACAGCGGGAAGAGGCCGATACTGTCGTGAAGATTCCCTCCGATTGCCCGCTGATCGATCCCATTGTAATCGATACGGTCATCAAATTCTTTCTTTCTCAGACGAAGCCGTTTGACTATGTCAGCAATCTGCACCCGGCGACGTATCCTGACGGCAATGATGTTGAAGTCATGACTATTACGGCGTTGGAAACAGCGTGGCGCGAAGCAGCAAAGGATTACGAGCGAGAACATACAACTCCCTTTCTTTGGGAACAACCAGACCGTTTTATTCTTGGGAGCGTTTTGTGTGAATCCGGTATTGATTATTCCATGAAACACCGTTGGACCATCGACTATCCTGAGGATTACGCTTTGATCAAACGCGTCTACGACGAACTATGGAGCGCTGAAGAGCCGGCCTTTACGATGTACGACATCCTTCAATTGATTGCGAAGAAACCGGAGATCCGGACAATCAACGCCCGCTATATCGGCGTGAATTGGTACCGGCACTATGTCGGGCAGCTTAAAACTGTATCGACAGCGGAAACGCGACAGGCGGTGAATTCATGAACGATCAAGAAAAAATTGAACTCGAGCTTCTCGCTCTTCGCGTGCGGGAGCACATCATTTCGATGGCGACCGACGGAGGCTGTTTTATCGGGGCATCGCTTTCATGCGCAGACCTGATCGTCTATCTCTATTCTAAGGTTCTCCGCATCTCCCCTCAGAGACTGAAGGATGAAAACCGTGATTACTTTTTCCTTTCCAAGGGGCATGACGTTCCGGCTTTGTACGGCACCTTTGCGGAACTCGGGTATATCGAAAAGAGCAGGCTCAAAAATCATCTCAGCACGAACGATTCGATGTACTGGCATCCGAACAGCTCGATCCCGGGGATTGAATTTCATTCCGGCTCGCTCGGGCATTTGCTTTCGGTTGCGATAGGCGTTGCACTTGACATAAAAATTCAAGGAGGGAGCAATCGCGTCTTTGTGATTCTCGGCGACGGGGAGCTCGATGAAGGTACAATTTGGGAAGGTTGTCTCGTAGCTGCTGCGTATAAACTCGACAACCTCGTTGCGATTGTGGACAGGAATGAGTTTCAGGCGAATGTGCGAACCGAAGAGCTGATCCCGCTTGAATCGGTGGATAAAAAATTCGCAGCGTTCGGATGGTTTGTGAATCGGATCAATGGACATGATTTTAACAAGATGGAGAGCGCTTTTTCCCGCATTCCGATGAGTTTCGACCGCCCCACGGCGATCATTGCAGATACTATTCGAGGGAAGGGTTTGCCAAGCATCGAACGGCGCGCCGACCGATGGTTCGCCAACTTCACTCACGAAGAAGTCGAAATGCTTCTCGATGAATTATACAGCGGACAGGAGAGTTCATTATCCTCCGAAACTCTCATGGTTCGATAGGAGGTACGGTTCACTGCCGATGATGACATACGAAGGGAAATTAAAAGAATTAGCCGAACTCGATCACAGGATCGTTGTTATGACGGCTGAGAACCGGGCTGCAATCCGGAATCTTCCTCAGGCGTTGGGGAAAAGATTTATCGATGTCGGAATAGCGGAACAGACGATGATAGGCGCTGCAGCGGGGCTTGCGCTTCGCGGTCGAACGCCGGTTGTCCATTCGCTTGCAACCTTTCTCACGCTCCGGGCATTTGAATTTATACGTACTGACGTTGGCATCGCAAACCTGCCCGTGAAACTTGTCGGAGGAGTGCCGGGATTTCTCTCCGAAGCAAACGGTCCGACGCATCAGGCACTCGAAGATGTTTCGCTCATGCGCGGCATTCCTAACATGAAAGTGTTTTGCCCTGCGGATCAGGACGAGCTTGTAGCCGGACTTCCGCATATCTTCAAGGATACATCACCGTGGTACATCCGGTTTACGGCGATGGAACCCGTGGTGGCGCATTACGATCAGTTTGCTATTGGAAAAGCCGAGGTCCTCGTGGAAGGGATGGATGTTGCATTGCTGACGTACGGTTTTATGAACAGGGAATCGTGG
Source organism: uncultured Bacteroidota bacterium (assembly GCA_963843065.1). Taxonomy (GTDB): domain Bacteria; phylum Bacteroidota; class Ignavibacteria; order UBA10030; family UBA8401; genus JAGVPT01. Next base: position 439 of record CAWJKX010000021.1, on the reverse strand, counting down.
TACGCGAAAGAAATTCTGGAATCGAAAGGGTTCTCCGTTCGATTCATAAATTTACGGACGCTGAAGCCGATCGATGAAGCGACGATTCTCTCCGCGGCAAAAGAGTGTTCATTGCTTGTCACGATAGAAGATCATTTCCTGACCGGCGGGCTTTATTCAATCCTGAGCGAAATTCTCGTACGACATGAAAGAACGGCAAAAGTTCTTCCCATGGCACTGGATGGCCGCTGGTTCAAACCGGCATTACTGAACGATGTTCTTTCTTATGAAGGATTTACGGGGGGACAAATCGCTTCGCGGATCATTGTTGCGTTGGAGGAGAGAAAAGGAGTTTTGTTCACCGACAAATCAGAAATCGCTTCAAAGGATGACAACTTCTCAAGGAGATAAAGAATGAGTGAAATTGGAAAAAATCGAGAATATCCGCCGACGGCAAAGT
>CAWJKX010000020.1:0-12349 GCA_963843065.1 uncultured Bacteroidota bacterium | reverse complement strand
CCGCGATGACGCGATGCGTGGAGGCAAGCGCCTCCGTTTGTCCGCCGGGGAAAGTCCACATCTTGTGGCTGAAAGGGAAGCCGTGAATAAAAACGACTGGTGTTGCTGTAGAAATCCCGATGTCGATATAGTGCAGGAGGGAATTATTGACGGACGCTTTCATTCGTTTATTTACGCTTTTCAATTGGCACAAAATCGCGCTTATCGTATCCGAGGTAAATCTGACGCGGGCGCGCGATTTTTTGCTCCGGGTCTAGAAGCATTTCCTGCCAGTGCGTGATCCATCCTGAAGTCCGGGGAATGGCAAAAAGAACCGGGAACATTTCCACCGGGAAGCCCATTGCCTGGTATATCATTCCCGAATAAAAATCGACGTTCGGGTACAATTTCCGTTTGATGAAATAGTCATCCTGCAACGCGACACGTTCAAGCTCGAGCGCGATATCCAATTTGGGATTTCGTCCGGTAACCTCGAACACTTCATCGGCAAGTTTTTTGATGACCGTTGCCCGGGGGTCGAAGTTCTTATAGACGCGATGGCCAAACCCCATCAGTTTTCCATCGCCGGCTTTCACCGCTTTGATGAACTCAGGAACTTTTGAAATGTCTCCTATATGGTCGAGCATCCGAAGCACGGCCTCGTTCGCGCCTCCGTGGAGTGGGCCATACAATGCTGCCGCTGCAGCAGCGATTGCGGAATATGGGTCTACATGCGAACTTCCGACATTTCTCATAGCCGCAGTGCTGCAATTCAATTCGTGGTCAGCATGGAGGATGAACAATATTTCCAGTGCACGTTCAAGGACAGGGTGAGGTTTATATTTCACCGTCCCGATCCGGAACATCATATTCAAAAAATTTCCCGTGAAGCTCAGCTCATTATCCGGATAGACGTACGGCATTCCTTTGCTGTGGCGGTAGGCAAACGCAGCAACGGTCGGAACTTTGCCGATAAGCCTCAGTGTTTGTTTTCGCCGGATCTCTGCGTCAAAAATATTTCCCGCTTCCGGATAGAATGTCGAAAGAGCGGCGACCGTGCTGACAAACATGCCCATCGGATGTGCGTCGTACCGAAACCCTTCCATCAGCAATTTTACATTTTCATGGATGAACGTGTGAAGATTGATTTCGTTCGTCCACTTCTCCAACTGTTCTTTCGTGGGCAGTTCCCCGTACAACATCAAATAGGCTACTTCGAGATATGTGCTTTTCTCGGCGAGCTGTTCGATCGGATAACCGCGGTAACGAAGAATACCTTTGTCGCCGTCGATGAACGTGATCGTGCTTTTACACAGTGCGGTGTTCATAAAGGCAGGGTCGTAGGTCATCATCCCGAAGTCGTCATCTTTTACCTTGATTTGCCGCAGGTCTGTTGCGTGGATGGTATCATGAACAATAGGCAGTTCGTATGTTTTTCCGGTTCGGTTGTCCGTAATAGTGATGGTGTCTTTCGGCATTCTACTTCTCCTGCAAGATCTTTCACTGAATATTTGTTTGGCTATTCCATAGTACGAACGAAAATGCGGAACTTCAAGAGGTTGCAAAAGTATTTCTTTGATAATGAGCGGAAGGGAAGAAAAACCTCAGGAGCGCGCAGCTCCGGAGGCTCTTCGTACGAGCTCGTCAGAGGCTGGCTTCGGCAAACTTCGCAAGCTCCTTGGCGGACGCCTGCTCAATTTCCGCATGGAGGCTGTTTCCGTTAGCATCCATTGTAACGATAGCGGGAAAGTTCTTAACGCGCAAATGCCACATTGCTTCGGGGATGCCAAATTCCAGAAAATCTACGCCTTCAACTTCTTCAATACAGTGCGAATAATACTGCGCTGCACCTCCTATTGCGTTCAAATACACGGCGCCGTAGTCTTTTAGAGCCGCGAGGGTCTTGGCGCCCATTCCCCCTTTTCCGACAACTGCTCGTATGCCGAATTTTTTGATGATATCTGCTTGATATGGCTCTTCGCGGCTGCTTGTTGTCGGCCCGGCTCCGTTAATTCTCCATTTTCCATTTTCCTTCAGTACAGACGGGGCCGCAATGATAAAGGACCTGACCGTGCAGGTCCACCAGGGCGTCATGGTCGACAAGGTAAGCGTGGATCGCGTCCCTTCCCGTGAACATCTTACCGCTGACAAGGACAACGTCGCCGACTTTGAGTGAGCGGATCGTCATTTCGCTGATCGGTGTATTCAACGTTCGTTCTCTGCCCGTGAGGGAAATCCCTTCTTTGATCGCCATTCGGATAACAGGGGAGTCGTCTTTATAGAGCCACCGCTTGATCGTTCCAGTTGTAGCATCAAGGATCACTCCCTGCCGGCGGAATGCCCAGCAGTCGTATGCCACAGAAACAAAAAAGCTCGCCGGCAGACGGTTCTGTGCAGCAATCTTACAGCCGATGAGTGTCGCATTCCCGCCAAAGCCCATCGTTCCGATGTTCAACGTGTTTGCGCTCTCCATAATGTTTGCTTCGAGCTTCGCAAGATCGGGATTCGGATTTACATCGTCGAGCTTTCGGAAAAGCTGCTGCTTTGCCTGTTCGTATCCTGTTGCCCTGTCGCCGCCGACGGAAACGCCTATCGCTCCGATTGAACAACCGTGCCCTTGCGCCTGCCAGACGGCGTGCAGGATGCACTTGCGAACGCCGTCGAGATTTCTTCCCGCTTTTCCGAGATGGTCGAGGCTTGCAGGAAGGGAATACTGGATGTTTTTGTTCTCGCAGCCCCCTCCTTTGAGAATTAATTTCACTTCAATTTCTTTTTCATTTTCCCACTGTTCCCAGTGGATCACCGGAGTCCCCGGTCCCAAATTATTCCCGCTGTTTTTTCCCGTGAGCGAGTCGACGGAGTTCTCGCGCAGCGTGCCCGCTTTTGTCGCCTCGGCGATGGCTTCGAGTATTTCCTTTTTCATGCGCAGCTGGTTCGCAGCGACCGGTGTGTGAATGTAAAAGGTGAGCATCCCGGTATCCTGGCAAATCGGGGCGGTGTAGTCGCACGCCATGTCAATGTTCGTTGCGATTGTTTCAAGAGCAAGCGATGAACGAGAACCGGGGGTTTCTACGCTCACAGCCTTTTTTATTGCGAGCCGAACGTCCGGCGGCAGATTCGTCGAGGCGTCCGTTATGAGAGTTAGAATGCTTTTTTTGAAATTATCCATCATAGATTCCTTTGAGGAGCGGTCCCGTTGTTGCCGCTATTTGATGATATCGTCGCTCCAGAATGTGGTCTTGTCGGATTTATTCACAAGGGCAATTTTCACCGGAACGATTGTCAACTCCCCTTGATTTCCAGCAAACGCCTTCGAAAGGTCGAAGCGGAACCAGACCTTGAAAAACACATTTTCCTCGTTGAACTTTGCCTTTTTTGCAGTTTCTTTGTCCACATGCCAGGAGTATTCCGGTTTCGCTTTTAAGAGAAGATAAGCAAATTTGTATCCCTTCTGGTTGGTCTCGGAAAGGATGATGTACGGATTCTGCGGACATGTCGTGATAATGCTTTGAGCACTGGGCGGAACGAGAATTTGAGTCGGCGAAGTAATTGTGTAAATCTGGGTATCGGCATTGTACTTCACGAGTGTTGCCTGCATCCAAACCGCAAAGATGCGCTGGCTGATTTTTTTTGATTCAGCAAATGTTTGGATTGTCGCGGCAATATCGTTATGCCTTTGCTGAAGCCGTGCTTCGAAGTCAGCCGTGGTTTCAAATTCATTGCGCGATACTGTCTCATCCTGATAATCATCGGCCCCTTTCTTTATAGCATCCCACACGGATTTCACAACGTCGGAAAAATCTCCAGCAGCTAGTGTTTGCTCCATTTCGGGTGCATCCAAAGGAGTCTGTGCTGCGAGGTTGGATGCTGCGGCAACGATGGCGAAGATAATTAGGGAAACTTTCATTGAATGCTCCTTTGAGTTCAGGCAGGTATTGTTTTTTTCGTGCCGGCGAGGAAGGTATTTACTTTCTCTGCCGTGTATTCGGAATTGATCGCGCAGTCTCCTACCGCAATACCACCGCGGTAATTGCCGCTGAGGAAAATTCCGGCATTGCGCAGTTCGAATTGGCGCATCTGTTCCACGACGGAGAGATGGCCGATGCAATACTGCGGGATTGCTTTTTCCCACCGCGTAACGCGAGTGAATACGGGTGAACCGGTAATGTTCATGATGGACGTTATATCTTGTACAACAAGCGTAATAAGCTCCGTATCGTCAAGCCCGGCAAGTTCGGGCTGCCGGGAGCCGCCGACGAACGAAGTCGTCGCTGAGTGGCCTGCGGGCGACCTCCCCGGGAATATAACTGAACTCCAAATTGTCCCGAGAATGTTGCGATGTTCCTTTTCCGGTATGAGAAAACCAAACCCGTCGAGCGGCCGCCGGATAGCGCCGTTTGCGAATCCCAGATAGACTTCCGCCACCGGAGGATAATAAATGTTTTTCAGGGAAGTTGCAAGAGGGGTGTCAAGATCTCGTATCAATGCGGCGGCATTGTGCGACGGAACAGCGAGAATCACTGCTTCTCCCGTAAGCGTGAAACGCTTTCCATTTTCTATCCCCATCACGTGAATGGATTGTTTTGACCCTGTTCCATTTTCCGAGACGGATGCAATGGTCTCAACGCGTGCGTTCACGCGTACCCGGCTGCCTAGTATTTTTCCGATTGCATCCGGGAGCGTTTGCATTCCGTTTTTGTATGAAAAAAGACGAGACCGGTCTTTCGCCTTTTCAGCCCGTTTTTTTCTCTCCTGCACTCCCAGAATTTGCCCCTTGATCAGGCCGCCATAGTTTTTCTCAAGCGCGTATAATTTCGGAAACGCCGCCTGCACACTGAGCTGTTCCGGGTTGCCCGCATAAACTCCTGCAACAAAAGGATTGATGGCGTAATCAAGGAATTCTTTTCCCAACCGCCGGGTAACAAATTCGGCGATGGTTTCTTCTCTTGGAGATCGGCCAATAAATGGCTCTTTGAGAAGACGCAATTTCCCGGGGAGCGACCACAATTTCGATTTCAAGAACAGGCCCGGTTTCATGGGCAGCGAATGGAGAACGCCATCACGCAGAATATATCTATTGTCGGCTGCTTCGTTAGCGTAGATCAGTTGATCTTCGATGCCGACGTCGGCTGAGAGCTTTCTGAGCAGCGGGGTCGTTTCGAGTGCGCTGTTCGGGCCCGTTTCGATGAGCCAGCCGTCGGTGTGGACCGTTTTCATTGTTCCGCCCACGGCAGGATCGTTTTCCAGCACGGCAACGTCTACTCCCGACTTGTGCAGCCACCAGGCAGTGGCAAGCCCTGTAATACCCGCTCCGACGATGATGACAGTATGATGTTCAGACATTTTTTTTGCTTAATTCTTCAATTGCTCGATGACGAGGTCGGTAAGGCACGAAATAAATTTCTCGTTAGCAATGAGAGCCGGCATAACGTCAAAATATTTGACGCCGAGATGCTGCGCCTCATCCCGTGCTTCGATTCCGATCTCTGAAAGGGTTTCAATATGGTCCGTGACAAATGTAATCGGCACGACAATAATGTGAGAGACTTTTTGCTCAGCCAGCAATTTGATCGTCTGTGTAAGCGACGGCTCAAGCCACCGCTGAGGTCCCACTTTGCTCTGAAAGCAAAGATGATGCGGTAATCCAAAATTACCTGCCGCGATAACGCTTTCGTACGTTTTTTGAATATGTGTCGAGTATGGATCCCCCTCCTTAACTAATTTTATTGGAGTTCCGTGAGCGCTGAAAACGAGATGCACGTTCTTCAACTCGCCCTGCGGCACCCGATCGAGCGACCGTGTAATATTCTCAACGAGCGCGGCAATATACATCGGGTGGTTATAATAACTCTCGATAAGTTTCGTAGAAAAATGATTCGCATTCATTTTTTTTGCGGCGTTACTCCATGCGTTAGCGCTCGACCCTGTTGTTACTTTCGAGTACTGCGGATATAAGGGGAGAAGGACGACTTCCTCAACCTTGTCTTTCTGGATTTGTTCAATCACTTCCTCCGTCATCGGGTGCCAGTAGCGCATGGCGACGTGGACGTTGGCATCCACCCCTTTGCTTTTGAGCGATGCCTGTAGGCTTTTCGCCTGCTCCAATGTTTGGGGGAGAATTGGAGACCCTCCGCCGATATTCTTGTACAACTCTCTAACCTTTGGGGCGCGCCGCGATGAAATTATTTTCGCAAGAGTTTTCCGGAATAGGAAGGCTCCGGGAAGGTCGATGATGTCCGGGTCGCAAAACAAGTTGTACAGGAACGGCTCTACCGCGTCAAGTGAATCAGGCCCGCCGAGTTGAAAAAGGACAACTGCCGTTTTCTTTGTGTTCATTCTCACTATGATTATACTGTTCGCGAAAAGATGGGCCGTTCTTTCATCATCTTTTCCAGGTACGCATCGAAACACATCGCAATATTTCTGATAATCAATCTGCCGAGTCCGTTGACGACGATGTTGCCTTTTGTAAGCGTCACCAAACCGTCCGGAACAAACGCCTCCAGTTTACGCAGCGCATCGCTGAAGTAGTCGTCGAACGTAATGCCGAATTGTTTTTCAATTACCGCTTTTTCCAAATCCATGTCGCACATCAGACGAGTGATAACAGTTTTGCGGATTTGGTCGTCTGCCGACATTTTGTAACCGAGATTCGTCGGCAGCGAATTTGCAGCCAGCGTCTTATAGTATTCGGGGAGCGTTTTTTTGTTCTGCTGATATGTTTCTTTAAAATGTCCGATGGCAGACATGCCGAACCCGTACAAATCGCAGCCGGCTTTGGTCGAGTACCCTTGAAAGTTGCGGTAAAGAGTTTTGTTCTTTTGAGCGATAGCCATCTCGTCGGTCCGTTTGGAAAAATGGTCCATGCCGATATTCCAATATCCGGCGTCGATGAGTTTCTCGATCGTCATCTTGAAAATCTGAAGCTTTAATTCGGGCGACGGCAGCTGTTCCTGATGGATGAGTTTTTGATGCGGCTTCAGCCATGGCACGTGGGCATAATTGAACACCGCAATCCTGTCCGGCGAAATATCGATGATAGTATCGACAGTCTTTTTAAAGGATGCAAGAGTCTGGTGGGGGAGTCCGTAGATTAAATCAAGGTTGATACTCTTGAACCCAAGCTTTCTGCTCCAATTCACCGCGTCCCGCGTGATCGATTCGGGCTGGATGCGGTTCACAGCCTCTTGCACCTTCGGGTTGAAGTCTTGGACTCCCATGCTGATGCGGTTGAAGCCGCTTTCCCGCAGCGCTTTCACGTGCTCGAACGTCAAGCCACGCGGGTCGATTTCAACCCCCGCTTCGATATCGTCGGCGAACGAAAATCGGTTCCTGATGTATGTTCCGACGTCCAATATTTCATCCGGGTCGAGATAGGATGGAGTTCCGCCTCCCCAGTGGAGCTGCGAGACCTTGCGCTTTTTCGAGACCAGGGGCGCCACCATATCAATTTCTTTTTTAAGATACGTATTATACTCTCGAATACGGTCCCGGCTGTGTGTGACGAGCATTGTGCATCCGCAGAAATAGCAGAGCGTATCGCAAAACGGAAAATGGAAGTAGAGCGAAATATCCGACGAATTCTCAGCCGAGTTCGTGCGGAGAATCTCATCGCGATATTCTTTCGGCCCGAATGCAGAAGTGAATACCGGCGCAGTTGGATAGCTCGTATACCGCGGTCCCGGCCTGTCGTATTTTCTCAGTAGTTCTACGTCGATCGATTCAAATTGCTTCATACCGTAACGGTTCCTTGTTCTAATGATATTGAACGCTAAATTGCTTTACGGCGTTCACGAATGCCCGTACATTTTCGACCGGCGTATCGGGGAGGACGCCATGACCGAGGTTGAAAATGTGTCCGTTTCCTTTTCCGAATTTCTTAAGAATTGCTTGCACTCCTTTTTCGATCCGCTCCGGAGTCGAATACAGCATGGTAGGGTCGAGGTTTCCCTGCAGTGCAGCATAACTTCCTACCATATCGCGCGCTTTGCCGATGTCGACCGTCCAGTCGAGTCCTACGACGGCCGCCCCTGTGTCCGCAATTTTTTCAAGCGAATGGCCGCAGTCTTTGCAGAAGACAATAACTGGAGCGCCGCTGGTTTTGACCAGCGAAAGAACCTGTTTAATGTACCGGAGGGAAAATTCCTCAAATTCTTCCTGCCCCAGAATTCCTCCCCATGTGTCGAAGATTTGAATAGCTTGCGCCCCTGCTTCAATTTGGGCTGAAAGATACGACGCAACCGCACGCGCAAGCTTGTCGAGAAGAAAATGTGCATCTCGTGGCGATGAAAAAATTAGTTCTTTCGCATAACGGAAGTTCTTGGATCCGCGGCCTTCAACCATGTATGTCGCAAGTGTCCACGGTGATCCGGAAAACCCGATAAGCGGAACTCTACCGTTGAGGTTCTTCCGCGTTGTCCGAATCGCATCCATCACAAATTTTAGTTTTGAATTCGGGTCTGGGACCGGAAGTTTGTCGATATCAGCGCGGGATCGGAGCGGGGAAGGGAATCGAGGGCCTCCTTTTCCTTCCTCGACGAGTAGCTCCATTCCCATCGCTTCTGGAATGACAAGTATGTCTGAAAATATTATTGCCGCATCGACCCCGATAATGTCGACGGGCTGGATCGTCACCTCAGCCGCAAGATCCGGAGTTTTGCACAATGTCAGAAAATCGACTTTCTCGCGAACCGCCCGGTACTCGGGCAAATATCTCCCGGCCTGCCGCATAAACCAGACCGGTGTCCGTTCAACGGTTTCACGTTTGCATGCGCGGAGAAAAAGGTCGTTTAAGGGAGGCTGAGTTTTCAAATTCATTCTGTATAATTATTTCCGGAAAAGTACAATACGGTTTGTGTTCGTCCCTGATTCATTGTTTTGTATTCCCCAAATGTTTGCCGTCTTTGTAAATTTCTGCGTGTTGATAAAGATCGCTTCGCAGTGAAACCCGGCCTTCTCGCCCAGAGGGATGACGTGTTCTTCAAGCCTCACGGTTCCTTTTCGTAATTCTCCAACTTCGAATGCAACATACCCGACCGGTCGGGTAACCCGGAAAAGTTCGATGAAAACGCCTCCCATGACATTGCACCATTCGTCAATTGTCCTGGACATTGTGATGTGCACCGCAATTGCTTTGTTATCTAGACTGTTGAACCAACACCGCAGCCAATTGTCGTTGGAGTATTGGACGATATTCAAAAAAGGAGGCGACGTGACCGTAAGTTGAATCGTCTCGGAGTCGATTGTTGATGTATGTTGCGCATCGGCTGAGAGGAACCGCGCTTGCTCTCGGAGGGTATGTAAGTTTTCGCGCTCGTGTTCCGAAACTCTTTTTAGCAGCGTCCTTGTTTTTTTGAGAATTATGCTTTTAACGTTTCGGTATTCCGGTGTTTGCCTCCTCAGCCTATTAATTCGTATCTGGCATTTCGGTTGGGTGGCTTGATTCGGCGGCAGCGTGTACACGGAAAAAAATCCCGGTGAATGTCCGGTGAGCCTATTGGTCGCTACCATCCTGATCCATCGGTCGACTCTGTCTTCTTTTCGCTCTTTTTTTCTTATCGCCAAATATTTTTGGAGGGAGACAATTTCCGCTTCAGTTTCCGGATGGAAGAACATCGATAGGTCGATATCGGCCTTTGCTTTTTTTGAGAACGTGATCTCAGCGAGACGTTCCTCGATCTCATCAATTCCTGGAATGTCGAGCCGTGGCGCTGCCAGTATCTTGCTTAACGGGTTGACATCGTTGCCGATCACATTTCTTTTGAGCAAGGCCGCTTCGATGATCGTTGTCCCTCTTCCCATGAACGGGTCATAGATAGTGTCTCCCTCTTTGCTGTAACGCTCTATAAAATAACGGGGAAGCTGCGGCTTAAAGCATGCACGGTATGAAATCTCATGAAGCGATGATGCCTGTCGCTGCTTAGCAGTCCAAAACTCTCCAACGGTGCGAAAGGGAGGGCTGTCTTCAGGGACCATTTCTTTTTTTGCAGCGGGACCATTCATAGTATTGTACGATTGAGGCTACAAGATTTGCCGACGTCGCATGTTCGGCGACGATGTGAACCGGCAGCGACACGTTCTTTGCGGCTGCAGACGTCGTATGTCCGATAACGGCGATCGTGGCGTTGTCAAGCAAATCCCCGGGTATTGTTGCCAGAAAGTTTGAGATGCTCGAAGGACTGAAAAATGTTACAACGTCGATCTCGTTCTTTTGAAGTTTCTGTCTCACCGATTCAGCATCCGAGTGCGAAGGCTCGACCGTCTCATAGACAATCACTTCGTCGACGGCGGCCCCGTGTTCTTGGAGAGCAATGGTTACAACATTCCCTGCCAGGCTGCCTTTTGGAAAAAGAAACCGTTTCCCTTTGACATCCGTGCGGGCAAGAGTGATGGCAAGATGTTTTGCATCGTAGACCGACGGCATCGCCGCAACAGGAATGTTATACTTTTCAACGGCGGACCTGGTTTTTTCTCCTACAGCATAGATCGTTTTTTCGGCAATGAGCTTTGTGGTGCCGTTATCCGTAAGGCTGACCCGTGCGAAAAAATTCTCTGCTGCATTTATGCTCGTAAGAATAATTGCGTCATAGTTTCTGATATTGGCGATCGCTTTGTCGCACTCCCCCCATGACTGCGGCGGTACAATCTGAATCGTCGGGTAGAGTATCACCGATGCGCCAAGTTGTTCAAGCAATTTTATGAATTCTGCTGCCTGCTCCTTCGTTCGCGTTACAAGGATAGTCTTACCGAGAAGAGGGGCATGAGATTGATCTGCTAATTGCGAAAAAGGAGTTTCTTTCATACGAGTATCAGTTTCCCTGCATTCTAATTTCACGCAGTATCTCATCCGCTCCATTGCTGAGCAATTCCTGCGCGAGCGAAACGCCGAGTTTCTCTGAGTCTTTTGGGGCGCCGCTGATTGTTCCCCGAACTATTTTTTTCCCGTCGATGCTTCCTACTACCGCATCTAGAAAAAATTTCCCCGATTCAATTCTTCCGTATGTGCCGATGGGAATTTGACAGCCCCCCTCGAGGAAGCGAAGCAATGCACGTTCGCCGGAAGTTGCCTGACCGGTAGGAGGATGATTCAACGGCTCTACGGCGGAAACAAGGAACGCATCGTCGGACCTGATTTCGATGGCAAGAGCTCCCTGGCCAACTGCTGGGAGAATCATCGTTGGAGACAAGACTTCCGAGATTATCTCCGACCACCCAAGGCGAGTAACGCCCGCTTTGGCAAGCAGCATGCCGTCCCACTCTGAATCGTCCAGTTTCATCCGGCGGGTCTTCAAATTTCCGCGAATGTCGACTATGTTCAAATCAGGCCGATGGCTTAACAGTTGGCACCTGCGGCGCAAACTACCCGTAGCGATTGAACCGTTTTTCGGAACGGCGCTCAACGAACGATAATTCTTTTTGGGATGAGAAATGAAAACGTCCCGCACGTCCTCGCGCTCGGTTATTGCCCCGATGGTCAAACCGTTGGCAAGATTCGTCGGAACATCTTTCAAGCTATGGACGGCAAGGTCGATTGTTTTGTCAAGAAGTGCATTCTCGATTTCTTTTGTGAACAGGCCCTTATCGCCGATTTTTGAAAGAGGCGAATCAAGAATCTTATCTCCCGTCGTTTTAATCACGATGGTCTCAATCGCTAACGAAGGGTGAAGTCGTTGAAGTTCTTTTGCCACCCACGTCGATTGCCAGAGGGCAAGTTCGCTCCCGCGCGTCCCGATAATTATTTTCTTTGTTGAACTCATTCCTTCGGTAATTGTGCTTTGTGCAATCCGAACAGGGACCGGACGATGTGGAGCTTCTTGTGCTTTTCTTCTTCGCTCTCTTCGCTCCCGTTTTTCAAATTCGTTGTCGGGAGATGGAGAAGTTTATTCACAATTCGTTTCGTCACCAGGTCGAGCAATTCTCTATCTTCTGCGGAAAAGCGGTTAATATTTTTCTCCACCTCTTCCTGCCTGACCTGTTCGAAGTGAGTGCGCAGGTCGTGTATTGTTGGATTGACCTGAAGCGAATTGTACCAATTGTGGAACTCCGTCAGTTCTTCAAAAACTATTTCGTTGACTCTGGGGATTTCCGCTTTTCTTTTCTGGACATTCCGGTCGATGATCACCGAGATGCCGTCCATATCGTGCAAAAATACGTTGTCAATGTTGTTCGCGCCGGGGTCAATGTTGCGCGGGACGCCGATGTCGATGATGAACAGCGGCTTATGTGAACGCTCTTTCATCGCACGCTGCACATCGCTCTTCGTGATGACGTACTGTTCACTCGTTATAGACGAGACGACGATGTCGACCTGGGCCAGCATTTGTTGAAGCGATTCAAAGTCGACCACTTTTCCACCGAGCGCTGCAACCAG
>CAWJKX010000019.1:0-7319 GCA_963843065.1 uncultured Bacteroidota bacterium | reverse complement strand
ATGTTAATCCAATCGTGCAGCAAATTCTTAACAAAACAAAGATCATCAAGTACTATACTGCAAAGCAAAAGTCAAAAAAGGCACAAATATTCGGGATCGCGGGAAATAATATATACTTAGATTTTCCCGTTACTATCGCCGTTTGGGACAATAAAGGAGGAGCGAGCGAATATAGTTACGATCTGACGGTGAGGCATACGAATCATCCGCCGGTGTTTGTCGTTTTTCCCGATACGACAGCTATAGAGGATTTGCTCTATACAACTGTAATACGGGCAAGCGATATCGATTCTGCGGTCTTCGGTGATGTTGTGCATTATCGTTGTGTTTCCAAACCGCACTGGATATCCATCGATTCTGTTTCAGGGATAATATCCGGCGCGCCTCACGGAGCAGATGTCGTCGATACCACAAAAATTATCGTTCAAGCGTATGATGGCAAAGGAGGAGTAACTTCGTATCAATATGGAGTTCATATCAGGCATGTGAATCATCCACCTGTATTTATCTCCATGCCGGTAACCAATGGAGTGGAAGATTCATCGTATGTTTACAGAGCGTATGCAACCGACTCTGATTCGCCGCTGTGGGGGGACAGGGTAAGCTATGCGATCGTTACGGCGCCGGGCTTTCTCTCGATAGATTCGGCGAGCGGCATTATCGGCGGTATACCGAGTTTAGTCGTCGATTCACTTGCGATGAAATCCGCAAAAATGACAGTCGGGAAACAGAGCCGCACCGCGGTAATGCGCAGCAGTGTTGTGAAGTTTGTTCCTCTTGTATCGCGTTCGGCGAAGAAATCCGCAGCCGGTACGCGAGCAGCGATGGATTCATCGCAATATAGAACATTTCCGGTCAGCATATCGGCCAGCGACGGCAAAGGAGGAGTTGCCCAGCAGAATTATACGTTGGCGATACTTCACACCGATCATGCGCCGGTGTTTACGAGCCCTGCTGATTCGGTGGCGACGGAAGATTCGCTGTATAGCTACACATACACAATGTATGATAGGGATGTTTCCATCTTTGGCGACAGTCTGACTGTTGCGGCAACGATATTGCCGTCATGGCTGCATCATGACCCTGTCCAGCACACGCTTTCCGGAATCCCGTATGCGAGGAGTGCAGTCGATACCGTTGTGGAACTTGTCGTGAACGATAATCGTGGTATGTCGACAACGCAGCATTTTAAGCTGCATGTTGTGAATGTCAATCATCCGCCTGTAATCGTTTCAGTGCCGGATACTGTTGCGCAAGCGGATTCTGTGTATCGATGTGTGATAGCGGCGATAGATTCCGATGCAATCTATGGAAGGGATTCACTCTCGTATCGATTGCTCGTTGGCCCGCAGTGGGTGCATTTCGTGCAGGATACTCTTATTGGAACGCCGGTCAATGCAAATGCCGGGGATAGTATCATAACAGTTGCAGTCATTGATAAGAAGGGGAGTGCCGCTCAACAGAGCTGGAAGATTAGCGTTATACCGATGTCTCTGCCGCCGACGGCGTTTCAACTGGTTAACGCTCTTCACTCCGATAGTTTGACGATAGATTACGGAAAAGTACTTACAATGAGCTGGCAGCCGTCTCACGGTCATGATCCGGGAGACACGGTGCGCTATGCCTTGAAGTTTTGGGGAGGAGGAATTGATACGACCATCGGTGGATTGAAAGATACGCTGTATAGTTTCAATGGAATGATGAAGAAATTGTCCGTTCATACTCAGTATGCATGGACAGCGTCTGCAGCGATCAACGAGGGGAATGTAACATGGTCAAAAGATACGATACATTTTGTTACGACAGGAACCATATTGTCAGCGAACGGGCAAAACCCGCTCATGCCGAAAGATTACATTGTCTATCAAAATTACCCTAACCCGTTTAACCCGGCAACAACGATTCGCTACGGAATTCCGGAACCGAGCAGGGTGTCAATCAAAGTCTACAATATACTGGGACAAGTTGTGGCCACACTCGTGAATGAGATACAAATGCCGCAGTTCTACGAATATCGTTGGAACGCTCAGAATCTTGCCTCCGGTGTATACATTATAGTAGTAAATGCGGAAAGCATTCTTTCTTCGGCAAAGAAGTTTCAGAATGTCAAAAAGGCGCTGTATTTGAAATAGCGCTTTTACTAGTGTTGTGTAACAGAAATTCCTTGAATAAGTGTGGCCAGCTAAATCCATGATTCCTGACGGATTTCGGACGTCGATGGCTTCAGACATTCTTAACTTATTTGCGATACGGGACACTAGAAGCTATCTCAAAAATGGTTTCCATGCAGAAAGCAGCCGTAATTGTCATGCTGAGCGGAGTGAAGCATCCATGACATAGAAGCTTTGTAGATTCAAGGTGTGTCGTTGTCATGGATTCTTCTCCCGCCGCAAAACGGCGGGATCAGAATGACAATGATCTGTCTGTGTTCCTTCAGAAGGACATAATCAAGAGTTTTTGAGATAGTTTCTAATTGATGTTACGCATTCTGAAGAATTTATGAAGGAAATGCTCCACCAAACAAAAGACACACCCCTACATCCTCTCTCGTCATCGCGCGAGCAACGCACAGAGGGGACTTGCCCCGCCGCTCCCCTCTGTGTGTGAGCGTGCGGCGAAAGCGAGAGGGGTTGGGGGTGTGCTAAAAAAGATTTTTACGTAACATCAGTTACTCACTATCTTAAAAACAACATTGCGCCAAGACGCTAAGCCGCGCAAGTTTTATTTATGATGTAATTTTGCGCCTTTGCGACTCTGCGCGAGACAAGCTTTCCCGATTTTTCAGAAGTCACGAATCAAACCTCATTGAAGTGAGTAATGATCAATATTTAAAAATCGTCGTTTCCTGTCATCGTACGGTGTATTCCTTTTCGCTGTACAATAATTCAACGCTTGGCAAATAATTGCTGAAAAACGCCTTCTTACAGTTGTTCTAATTCCAGAATATTCACTTAGGTATTTCATCCTATACATAGTGTCCCGACAAGAAAAGAATAGTTTTACCTTCTTTTGATATTTTGTATATTACCTAGTGCTGTTTCAATTAAATAAAGTTGTATTTGTACAAGGGTGTTCATCCTGATCCCGCCGAAGAGGGACGCGACGGCCTCCTTCGACGCGCTCCGCTTGCTCAGGATGAGCCGTCGCGGCTGCGTCGAAGGATATTGATGCACTTCAAAATACAATATTTATTTTTGGAAGCGGCACTAGCACTCCTTTTGGGGATGAATTCGGGGAATGGCAATATTTCTTATGCTCAAACGCAACTGGAAAATACTTTTCGTCGGGATCTCTCAGCTTGTTGACATTCTCGCTATGATTTGTGCAGCCCTTGTTGTTGTATGGCTGCACCGTTATGAGCATGCCAACTTCCGCACAACCGATGCTGATCTCATTACGGGATATATTGTTTTTGTCGTTGCGTATCTCACTATTGCAATCATGATGGGCTTATACCGGGGCTCTTTTCATCTTAGTCTTAGCCTGCAAATCATGATTATCGCACGCGCCTTTATTTTCTGCGTGTTGGTAACGCTGACGATCGTTTCTGTTTTTAATCGGGATAGAAATTGACCGCCACGTCCTCATCATCTTTCTCTTTTCGGTACCGATCTTCTTTGTCGTGGGGCGAATTCTGCTGCGCCAGTTCAATTTGTTTTCTCAAAAGCTGGGCTATGGTGTACATAATTCGTTGATCGTCGGCTATGACCAGGATGCGTTTAAAATATTCCAGAGATTTAATTCTTTTCCAGAGCTCGGCTATAAAATCAAAGGATTCGTCGTTCGGGAGAAGAACCCATCCAGTTCATTGCAGCCGCAGTATACGCTTGCGCAATTCGATGAACTCATTACGAGCGGATCGATCGACAGAGTCTTCATACCGTCGGCTGATATGGTAGTAAACGGTTATGCCCCGCTCAAGAAGAAAAGTGAAGGCCATCGGATCAAACTCAAAATACTGTCGCCTCAGGCTGAAGAGCTGTTAAAAATAGCCCGCATTTATGGTATCGCCGGGATTACTTTGACAACGCCGCCGCGATACAACATTGACGCGATAAAATTATTCATCAAAAGAATTTTTGATATCATTGGATCCTCAGTAGCGATCATTCTCTTCAGCCCGATCTTTCTTGTCGCGATTATCGCTATTTACCTCGAAAGCGGCCGCCCATTTTTCTTCCTTCAAACGCGGGCGAGCATAAAGGGGGGGAAGCAATTTGATTTCATCAAGTTTCGCAGTATGGTCGATAACGCGGATCAGATGAAAGATGAGTTATGGGGGCACAACGAGTCGGATGGCGCTTTGTTCAAAATGAAAAATGACCCTCGTGTGACGAAGGTCGGAAACATCATTCGCAAGTTGAGCATTGACGAACTTCCGCAGCTCTTCAATGTGCTGAAGGGCGACATGAGCCTGGTGGGGCCTCGCCCGCTGCCGTTGGCGGATTTTGAGACGGTCAATGAGTCCGATGAGTTCTGGGAGACAATTCAGGATCGTGCGGCCGTCAAGCCGGGCATGACCGGTTTGTGGCAAGTGTCGGGAAGAAGCGATATAAAATTCAGGGAGATGATTCTGCTCGATTTATATTACGTGGAAAATCACTCCTTGCTGTTTGACATGGAAATCATGTTTGAGACCATTCCAGTTGTGCTGTTTGGCAAAGGCGCGTATTGACAATGAACAATCAACAATCAACAAGGAACAGCGGTCAGAAATCAGATATCGGCATACGGAATTATGGAACAATGGAATGGGCGGGGAAAAAGAAATAATGTAATCTTGGAATTCCGCGACAAATGCCTGTAAAATCCGGTAGTGTGTTAATTAGAACAAAGTCCTAGGGGCTTTTTACGGAGAGCTGAAAATATTGCGCAAATCCAAGGGATGGCTTCGCCAGACGCTAATCCGCAAAGAAAACATGTCCATTCTCTTTGCGTCTTAGCGTTTTTGCGTGAACAAGCTTCACACCTTTCCTGAATTAGGACACTACTTAAAATCCCCGGCGCTTACCTTTTCTGTTTATTTTCGCTACCTTTAATGATAGCGATGTAAATGCCTATCATACTGCGACGAAACAAGAATATGAACTGTTCATTAAGCTTTACGAACGGTTGAATGCCGATAATTCTCCTGACCAATCAAAGGAATGATAACTCTTCAGGAGTAAGCTCAATGCAATAGGAAAGGAAAATATCTGCTAATAGACTAAATGCTGCTCACAACGCACCAAAATACCACGGACTAAAAACATGGAAATATCAATCATAGGAACAGGATACGTCGGGTTAGTTCAGGGCGCCTGCTTTGCCGACACCGGAAACTCGGTTGTTTGCATGGATATCGATGAAAAGAAGATTACGAACCTGAAAAAAGGAACGATTCCGATTTACGAACCGGGACTTGAAGAAATCGTACGCGCACAATACTCAGGAGAAGCGTCTTGAGTTCACAACTTCCCTCAAGGCGGCAGTTGATCACGGGGAGATAATTTTTCTCTGTCTCCCCACGCCGCAATCGGATGACGGCTCTGCCGATCTCACGCGCGTTTTGTCTGTCGCCGACCAGATTGCATCGTTTGCAAGCGGATATAAGATTCTTGTCAGCAAGAGCACCGTTCCCGTCGGCACGGTCGACCGGATCCGTCAAATCATGAGGAAGAAGGGGAAGACGGAGATCGACGTTGTGTCCAGCCCCGAATTCCTGAAAGAGGGATCCGCGCTGGATGATTCCTTGAGACCGAACCGCATCGTCATTGGTTCGAGAAGCAAACGGGCAGTCGCGGCGATGATGGACATCTACGCGCCGTTCATGCGCACCGGCAATCCTATTATGGTGATGGACGAGCGGAGTGCGGAGATGACGAAATATGCTGCGAATTCATTCCTCGCGACAAAGATTTCTTTTATGAACGAACTTGCCAATCTTTGCGAAAAGACAGGGGCGGATATCGATTGGGTGAGAAAGGGAATGGGTCCGATCCCCGTATCGGCCAGCAGTTCCTGTTTGCCGGTGTAGGCTACGGCGGTTCATGTTTTCCGAAAGACGTCAAGGCGTTGATCAAAACTGCTCAAGAACACGAGTATGAGTTCAAAATTCTCCGGGCTGTCGACGAAGTAAACGAAAGACAAAAACGCCTCATCGTCAAGAAAATGATGAAGCATTTTAACAATCAATTGCACCAAAAAGTTATCACTGTGTGGGGGCTTTCATTCAAACCACAAACCGACGACATTCGGGATGCGCCGGCGCTGGTCATTATTAACAGTTTGCTGGAAACCGGCGCAAAGATCCGCGCTCACGATCCGATCGCAAACCCGAAAGTGAAACCCCTATTCGACTCGAAAGTAGAATTTTTCGACAATAACTACGATGCGCTGAAAGGCGCGGACGCGCTTGCCGTGATTACCGAATGGAACGAGTTCCGCCGCCCCGATTTCGACAGGATGAAATCCCTCATGAAGCGTCCGGTTATTTTCGACGGAAGGAATATCTACGACCCGAAGTTGATGAAAGAAAAAGGGTTTGTCTATTTCGGGATCGGGAGGAATGGAGAGTAGAACACGGTTAATAGTGAATGGTAAATAGTAACTGGGGGAAAAATGGATACCGGATTAGGGGAAATAAAAGGTTATAGACCGCACAAAAAATTGTTACTGTGGCAAGAGGCGATGGCATTGGTTGTGCAGGTGTATGAATCGACAAAAGTATTTCCAAGGGAAGAGGAATTTGGGTTAAAGTCGCAATTACGTCGGGCATCTGTTTCCGTAGTGTCAAATATTGCAGAGGGGCTGGCGAGAAAATCCAAGAATGACAAACTCCACTTTTTGAATATTTCTCAGGCTTCGTTAAGTGAATTGGACACTCAAATTGAAATCTCGTTACGATTGCAATACATTGCATTAACGACATTCAATCTTATTCAAAGTCAGCTTATTATGATTCAGAAATTGCTGAGCGGGCTGAGCAGGAATATTGAAAATAGTAAACAGTGAATTGTAAATGGTAAATAATAGAGCACGTCTCTTATTTACAATTCACCATTTACCATTCACTTACTGTCATTCACTTAGAAAATAAACACTTCACAGACTCAAGAGATTAATGACAAAAACATCCGTGGTAACAGGCGGCGCCGGCTTTCTCGGTTCCCATCTCTGCGACAGGCTTCTCGCCGAAGGCCACTCGGTGATCTGCATCGACAATCTCATTACTGGAGACACTGCGAACATTGCGCATTTGTTCGGCAATGCCCGCTTCAGTTTTTTTCAGCATGATGTGACGGAATACATCTTTCTTGACGGGAACGTCGATTACGTGT
>CAWJKX010000018.1:0-22871 GCA_963843065.1 uncultured Bacteroidota bacterium | reverse complement strand
GTCTCCTCATTCAAGAGAAAGGATCTGACCGCCTACGTTCGAGAGCGGTATGCCGCGGGCAATATTGTCGTCGCAGCTGCCGGAAATTTTCCGCACATAAAATTTGTGGAGCTGGTGGAGAAATATTTTACACTGCATCGGAAGCCCTCTGCCCGGCTCCAACAATCGAAGATATTGCGTGTAAAGAAACAAACCCAAGAGGTCCAAAAGCCCATCCAGCAGGCACATATTTGCACGGGAACGATCGGTTACAGTGTTCACAGCAAACATCGTTTCCCGTCGCTGGTGATGAACACGCTGCTTGGAGACGGCATGAGTTCAAGATTGTTCCAGAATATCCGCGAGCGGTACGGTTTTGCGTACTCGGTCTATTCATTCCTGAACATGTTGCGCGATACAGGTTCGTTTGGAGTGTACCTCGGCACAGACAAGAAGCACATTCAGCAAGCCCTTGATTTAGTTTTTGCCGAATTAAATGCATTGAGAACAAAGCCGATCCCAAAGGCCGAACTGCAGCGGACGAAAGCGCAGTTAAAAGGGGGCATGCTGCTCGGACTGGAAAGCACTTCGGCTCGGATGATGCGTCTGGGAACCGGAGAATTGTATTTTGGCGAGTTCACCGACTTGGAAACGATTTCGCGGGAAATCGATTCGGTGACTGTCGAGAACGTCGCCGAGGTCGCGCATCAGCTGCTTAAGGAAGACTCGTTTGTTACAATAATTTTTACGCCGCCTAATTAACTAGCCTACTGTGAAACAGGAATCATGATTGCAAAGCGGGATTTAAATTCGGATTTGTTGAGTGCAGAGTACGCCGTTCGCGGACCGATTGTGAATAGAGCTCAGCAGCTTGAGGAACAGGGGAAGAAAGTTATCTACTGCAATATCGGGAACCCGCAAGCGTTGAAACAAAAGCCGTTGACATACTTGCGTCAGATGCTTAGCCTTGTTGAATACCCCGAATTATTGCAGCACAAGAACACTGCGGAGTTTTATCCGGCTGATGTTCTGAAAAAAGCCAAATCGTTTCTTGCGCAACACCCTCACGGAACTGGTGCGTATACACAAAGTGCAGGAATCCCATTCATCAGAAAAGCAGTTGCAGAGTTCATTGAACGGCGTGATTCAATTCCCTCAGATAAAGATCACATTATTCTGACAGATGGTGCGAGCAAAGGAGTTCAGTCTGCATTGCTTGCACTGCTGAAGGATTCGAATGACGGAGTGATGATTCCTATTCCTCAATATCCGCTCTACAGTGCTACGATTGCTTTGTACGGCGGAAAGGAGATCGGTTATTTCCTTGATGAAGAGAATCGTTGGCAATTGAGTGAGAGTGCGTTGACGGAAAGCATTACTGAAGCGATCCGCCGCGGAGTACATCCCGTAGCCATTGCCGTTATCAACCCCGGAAACCCGACCGGCGCCGTTCTTCCGTACGACAATATCAGAATGATTATTGCTTTTGCGCGCAAACATCATCTGACGATTTTGGCCGATGAGGTCTACCAGGAAAATGTGTACGGCAAGGGGTGCAAGTTTTTCTCTTTTGCGAAGGTCATGAATGATATCGGCGAGAAAGATGTTTCGCTTATCAGTTTTCATTCGGTGTCAAAAGGATTGCTCGGTGAATGCGGCCATCGGGGCGGGTACGCTGAATTCCGGAATATTCCGGACGATGTGCTGTCGGAACTCGTTAAGTTGCAGTCGATCAGTCTGTGTTCCAATGTTCCCGGACAAATCGCGACATATGTCATGGTTTCTCCTCCGCAGCCCGGAGATGAGAGCTACGAACTCTACGTGAGCGAATTGAATTCAGTGTACACAGAACTAAAATCAAAAGCGGAATTGCTAGGCAGCCGAATCAACCAAATCAAAGGCATGTCGGTGACGATCCCGGATGGCGCGATGTATGCATTTGTAAAATTCGAACTTCCCCCCGACCCGCATGTCGATCTTCACGCTATGTCGTCCGGGGAGAAGCGTGAATATGAGGCGAAACGCGATACAGACTACTGTCTTGCATTGCTTGAAGAGACCGGAATCTGTGTTGTTCCCGGTTCAGGCTTCGGTCAAGTTGCCGGCACTCTTCATTTTAGGATGACGTTTCTTCCGCCGAGAGATGAAATTGAAGAAGTTGTCGTCAAACTGAAGAAGTTTCACGAGATGTATTGTGAAAAAGCCGTACAGGCGGTAGAAAAAGTCGTCTCATAAGAACGCAATTCAGAAACCTAAAGGAATAAACGTTTAGAGCAAGATGGCAAAAATCACAATCGATGGGAATCAATTCGAGGTCGATAACAAGCGGACAATTATAGAAGCTGCTCGTGAAAACGGCATCTCCATCCCGCATTTCTGCTGGCATCCGAAACTCTCCGTTTCGGGAAATTGCAGAATGTGTCTTGTTGAGGTTGAGAAGATGCCGAAACTTGCAATCGCCTGTTCAACGCAGGTTGCGGAAGGCATGGTTGTTCACACGAAAACTGACCGCGTTCTTCATGCGCGCGGAGCGGTGATGGAATTCCTTCTTATCAACCATCCGCTCGATTGTCCCATTTGCGATGAGGCCGGCGAGTGCAAACTTCAGGATTATGCCTACAAACACAGCGCGGGTTACAGCAGATTTCAGGAAGACAAAGTCCACAAACCGAAGCGTGTTGAGATCGGCCCGCGTGTGATGTTCGACGCTGAACGCTGCATCCTTTGTTCGCGCTGCATTCGTTTTTGCGACGAAGTAGCCGGCGTTCACCAGCTGCAGTTTGTAGAGCGCGGCGACCATACGGTGATTGAAACATTTCCCGGCGAGACGCTCGACAATCCATATTCGATGAATGTCGTCGACATTTGCCCCGTTGGTGCGCTTACCAATCGCGATTTCCGGTTCAAGGCGCGCGTATGGGAAATGTCTTTTACAGAGAGCGTCTGTCAGGGATGTGCTCGCGGATGTAACATTGAAATTGGCGTCCGAAATAATGAAATACTCCGCCTCACGCCGCGGCGCAACGAAGACGTTAACAGCTACTGGATGTGCGACCATGGAAGGGTAGACACATTTAAACCCGTAAACGCAGAGACGCGGATCAAGGCCCCTATGGTCCGCAGAGACGCTGCATTGGTGCAAGTAGATTGGGACGAAGCGATTGCGAAGATTGCGTCGGAATTGAAGTCGTTTAAGAAATCGGAAATCGCCGTTCTTGGTTCGGCCTTTGCAACAAATGAGGATAACTACGCGATCCAGAGATTAGCGAAAGAAGTGTTGGGGACAAAAAATATCGACTTCATGCGCCACGTTGTTGAAGGGGACGAGGATAATATTTTAATCCGGGCTGATAAAACGCCGAACAGTAACGGAGCGAGAGCGGCCGGTGTGGTTCCAGGTGAGGGGGGAATGGGTTTCCAGGAAATTATTCGTGGAATTAAAGAGGGAAAAATTAAAGTGCTCTACGCACTTGAGGACGACATAGCGGCAAGCCCGGACGTTGCCGACGCTCTGTCAAGACTCGAATTCTTCGCGGTCCATGCGTCCAACGAGTCCGCGACAACCGACCTCGCCGATGTTGTTCTTGCAAGCTCAACGTTTGCTGAAAAAAACGGGACGATGACGAATTTCCAGGAACGGGTTCAAAGGATTCGCCCGGCTGTTACGACGCTTGAACAAGATCGTGCACTCGACGGGTTCGAAACAAGCCGATGGGACAGATTCGCTGCACCGAACGACAGCTGGGGGAAAGGTCCCCGGCGCGATGCCCGTCCATCATGGAAAATTGTCGCAACCCTTGCCGCGCTGATGGGGGCAAAATTTAAATATAATTCGTCAGAGGAGGTTTTTGCCGATCTCGCACAAAAAGTCGACAGTTTCAAAGGACTTTCGTATCTTAAAATCGGAAACAAGGGGGCTCCGTTGAAAATAAAAGCAGGCATTGCCGTATAGATTTCTTTCACTTCACTTCAAAAGAATTGCTGCTGTATGAACATCATTGAGCCGTTGATAAAAATTATTCTCATCTTTATCATCAACCTTACCGTCGTCGCATACCTCGTTTTGGTTGAACGGCGGGTAAGTGCGTTCATTCAAAATCGCATCGGTCCGAACCGGGTCGGCCCTGCCGGATTGCTCCAGCCTGTTGCCGATATCGTCAAACTATTTTTGAAGGAAGATATCGTACCGAAGGCCGCAAACAAATTCGTTCACAGCCTTGCCCCGATCATCTCCCTGGTTGTCGCGATGACGACCTTTGCAGTCATTCCTTTCGGGAATACGATCCACCTATTCGGCCGCGACATCAAGCTGATGATTGCCGACGTGAATGTCGGAATTCTGTACCTCCTGGCACTTTCGTCGATGGGTGTGTATGGCATCACGCTCAGCGGATGGTCTTCTAATAATAAATATTCGTTGTTGGGGGGACTTCGCTCTTCCGCCCAAATGATCAGCTACGAACTTTCGATGGGCCTGGCCATTATCGGAGTGCTGATGATAGCCGGAACTCTGCAGTTGAACAAAATCGTCGAATCGCAGGCGCATGGAATGTGGTATTTTTGGCGGACGCCGGTCAGCTTTATAACGTTTGTCATCGCATCGTTTGCTGAAACAAATCGCCTGCCATTCGACCTGCCGGAAGCGGAACCGGAACTCGTCGGCGGTTATCATACTGAATATTCGGGAATGAAATTCGGCTTGTTCTTTTTGGCGGAATACGCGAACATGATCACAGCGTCAGCGGTTATCACAACTTTGTATTTAGGCGGATGGCAGCTGCCGTTTGTCGGGTATTTAGGCTTTTCAGAATTGACTGTCAGCCTGCTCCAAGTCGCGGCGTTCGGCGTCAAAGTTGGGCTGGTGCTTCTCTTTTTCATTCTCGTTCGATGGACGATTCCGCGTTTCCGGTACGATCAGCTGATGAACATCGGATGGAAAGTGATGCTTCCTCTTTCGCTTGCTAATATTTTGGCGACCGGCTTGTATTTTGTTTTGAAGATGAATTGAACCGTAAAGGATAGCAGCAGAATGGAACAAAGTAAAGTCATTCGGAAAAAAGATCTGACAATTCTGGAAAAGATGTACATCCCGGAAATCGTTAAAGGGATGAGGCTGACCATTGCTCAGATGTTCCGGCCGAAGTTCACGATTCAGTATCCCGAGCACAAGTTTACTCCTTCGGCTTCGTTCAGAGGCAGGCCTGTTCTCGTAGAGGAGAACGGCACCGAACGATGCGTCGCTTGCGGGTTGTGCAGCCGTGTCTGCCCTTCGCTTGCTATCGAAGTGCAAGCAGCCGAAACGAAGGATGAGAAGGAACGGTACCCGGAAAAATTTGAAATCAATATGCTTCGTTGTATCTTCTGTGGATTCTGTGAAGAGGTATGTCCGGAAGAGGCGATCATCATGAGCAAAGAGTACGAGCTGGCATTTTCAAATCAAAAAGACGCGCTGTTCGGGAAAGATAAACTTCTCGTTCCGATTGAAAAAGTTCGGGACCGGCTCGATTTTCTGCGCGCTCATCGGTAGAAAGCTGGCATCAAGCGGTTGTTAATGTTTGCGCTATAAGGGGATCCAATCTTTATTCTAATTTACTAATTCTAATTTTTCTTCTGTCAGAAGGGGGGCCTTCATGTTATCAGTCGTTCTCAGCAGTGCAACCTACGGAATCAACGCCTATCTCATTGAAATAGAAACAAACATCGAAAACACCGTCCCAAATTTTTTCATGGTCGGGCTGCCGGATAATGCCGTCAAAGAGAGCCGGGAGCGTGTCGCCACCGCCATAAAGAATTCGGGCCTCGAGTACCCGAATAGGCGTATCACAATCAATTTAGCTCCAGCGGATGTAAAAAAAGAGGGATCGTGCTTCGACCTTCCGATTGCGGTGGGGATGCTTGCGTCGAGCGGGCAAGCACGAGAAGATATGTTGAAAAAATATGTTATTCTCGGCGAGCTTGCTCTCGACGGGAGCCTGCGCCCCGTCCACGGAGTTCTTCCTATCTCGGTTGAGATCAAGAAGAAAGGATTTTGCGGAATCATTCTTCCTAAGGAGAACGCACGTGAAGCGGCCATGGTCGAAGGTCTTAACGTGTTCGGCGTCGAGAATCTTTCCGAAACGGTTTCGCTGCTGAACGACGAGCTGTCGATGACGCCGTTGAAGATCAACATCGACGAAGTATTTGCCGTCGCACAAAAATACCCGCTCGATTTTTCCGACGTCAAGGGACAAGAGAATGTGAAGCGTGCTCTCGAAGTGGCTGCGGCCGGCGGCCACAACATCATCATGATCGGACCGCCGGGTTCGGGCAAAACAATGCTTGCGCGCCGGCTGCCGGGGATTCTTCCGCCGCTTACTTTTGAGGAGAGTATTGAGACGACGAAAATACATTCGGTTGCCGGCCTCCTGCCTCCAAATTCCGCGTTGGTGGCGGCACGCCCCTTTCGATCGCCTCATCACACTATTTCGGACAGTGCTCTTGTCGGTGGAGGCACCATTCCGCATCCAGGCGAAATATCACTTTCTCATCACGGCATTCTTTTCCTGGATGAGCTTCCGGAATTTGCCCGAAACGTTCTTGAGGTAATGCGTCAGCCCCTTGAAGATGGAAGAGTTACCATCAGCCGGTCAAAGATGTCGCTTGATTTTCCGGCAAATTTCATGCTCGTCTGTGCGATGAATCCCTGTCCTTGCGGCAACTACGGCAATCCGCACCATGAATGCACCTGCACGCCGATGCAGATTCAAAAATACATGGCCAAAATTTCCGGACCGCTCCTAGACAGAATCGATATCCATATCGAAGTTCCGGCAGTGAAAGTAACAGAGTTGAGCCAGAAGCGGCCCGGCGAACCGTCGGATGCGATTCGTGCCCGTGTCATCTGTGCCCGCGAGCGGCAGGCGAAACGTTTTAAGAAAAGAACAGGACTTTTCTCAAACGCCGACATGCAATCGAAAGAGATCCATCAGTTCTGCACGCTGGATTCCGACGGAGAAGTGCTGCTAAAAATGGCGATGACAAAGCTCGGGCTATCGGCCAGAGCTTACGACAGGATACTGAAGGTATCTCGCACGATCGCTGACCTGGCCGGGAGCGACGATATTCGGCCAGAGCATCTCGGCGAAGCAATTCAATACCGGAGCTTGGACAGGAATTTGTGGATGAATTGAACTAACTGGATTTGATCTCGTTCCCAAATTACTCTCGTTTTTCTCGTTCCCAAACTCCGTTTGGGAACGTAGGTACAGAGAAGCTCTGCTTCATTGTTAAGATTGGGAACATACCTTGGCATAGTGAAACTGAGTTTCATAAGTTGTCGTTCCCAACGAGACGTTGGAAACGAGAGGTAGAGCGCGATAAAAACACTAAAGCCCCGTGGATCGGAGCTTTAGTGTTGTAGTGATCTGGCCGACATGATTATGTGCATTGTGAATTAGTCGATATGTGCCGCGAGAAGCTTCTGCTCCAGCTGTTCGGCAATCTGCCTGAAGAGATATTCATGATCGAGCGCGGGGGAAACCGGCGTTATCTGAATATTCGAACTGTAGGTTAAGTACATGCTCGCCAGGCGGGCTTTGTAACTGATCGCTACATCTTTATTATCCCGTGCGACCTCATCCAGTTCGCTTCCCAGGCGGGAGTAATCCAGCTCTGGAAAGCGATTCTTGTACTCAATGACGGTGTAGATCGTCGATTCAACGATACCCGGAATTTCGCTCTGCAGAGAGTAATCAAACTCTTTAAAATTCCTTTGATGGTTGAATGTTCTGCTTTCAGGTTCACTGGTCTGTGATGTCGCCGTGAAAGCAAAAATTAAAATGGCAGCTAGTGTGGTTGTTGCTGCTCTCATACCTGTCTTCATAACATCCTCCTTTAGTTTGGTTAGCTACATAGCTACACGTCGCGTGCCAATCTGATAACCCTCAATTCTGGATATAAAAACGGAATAAATTACTTTGAACTTGAAGCAAATCGATGCCACAAAAGTGCAGCACAATATGACGTAGGGTTGATAATTGGTTGATGCGTAAGCGATTACGAGGAAAATGGCGGAAGTGGCTAATTGCGGAAGTGTGGCAGTGGTCCGGATTTTGCAGTTCGAATGTTTACAAAAAATCGCTAGAGAAGAAAAGACAGCATCTCGCAAAGCAGCCAAGGTCTAAGATTAATTATTCATTTTTCTTTGCACTCTCCGCGACTTTGCGCGATCATCTTGTAGTTAACTTTTACTCTTTCTCTGTTCGGCGAAGTCTGTTGTTAAGCGCGCGCCGCGATATCCCAAGCAGTTCGGCAGCGATCGTTTGGTTTCCTTCTGCTCTTTTCAGCGCTTCTTCAATTAAAGAATTTTCTGCTTCTTCTAATGTCGGGAACCTGCCGGGAAACGAGAGGAACTCATTCGTCTGTTGGTTGAAAGTTAAACCGGCATCCTTTGAATTTCTTTCCTGGTTGTGGTCCGCAATATTCTTCCGTATCGATTCCATGGAGAGGATTCCCGAAGTATGCAAACTTACCGCTTCGAAAATCATTCCTTCCAATTCACGCACGTTCCCGGGGAAAGGGTAGTTGGTGAGCAGCGTGTAAAGTTCTTTTGGCGCCGTCGGTCTTTTTTTGTTGAGAGCAGTTGCTGCTTTCGAAATAAAGTGTTCGATCAAATACGGCACGTCGAGCTTTCGTTCACGCAGCGGGGGAATGGCAATGTGATGCGACTTTAATCGATAATAAAGGTCCTGGCGAAAAGTATCCCCCGCTTGCATTGTCTTAATGTTCCGGTGAGTTGCAACGATGACTCTGGCGTCGGACAATTTTGCAATATCGGAACCGAGCGGGTAGAAACTGCCATCTTGCAGAAGCCGCAATAATTTTACCTGAGAGGCAATACTTAAATCGCCGATTTCATCGAGAAACAACGTGCCGTCATCCGCCTTTTCAATGAGGCCTTTTCTTTCGGATTCCGCTCCCGTAAATGCTCCTTTCTTGTGGCCGAAGAGAGTGTCGGAAAAAAAGTCGTCATCAACGCCGGCGACATTCACGGAGACAAGTTCTCCTTTTCTTCCGCTCGCTTTATGAACGGCCTGGGCAAAGAGTTCTTTGCCGGTTCCGGTTTCACCGGTAATGAGCACCGGCAAATTTGTTTTCGCGATTGCTTCGATGTACCTGAAAATCGACCGGAGCGGTGCGCTGTGCGTCACTATTTCTTTGAATGCCTCCGGATGTTCGACATTTTCCCGCAGGAGGGATTGCTTCAACATCTCGTTTTCAATCCGAATTTCGGCGAGCTCTAATCCGCGCTTGATTGTGGCCACAAGCTTCGTATCACTGATCGGTTTTACGACGTAGTCGAGTGCCCCTTCCTTAATGCACATGACTGCGCTGTCGACATCATTGACGGCGGTGATCATGATAATGGGAATTTCAGGATAGCTGCTCGTGATTTGCCTGAGAAGTTCTATACCGGACACATACTGCATATTGATATCAAGTGCGACGAGGGAGTCGTACTTGTTCGACAAGAGCTGCATAACCTGCCTGCTGTCTCTGCACGTTTCAATATTGGTGATCCCGTTGGAAGAGAGCGTCAATTCCACGCTCAGCAAAAAATGTTCTTCATCATCGACAAGCAGAATGGGGCTGGCTGGAAAAATCTTTGAGCTCATTGAGGTTGCTCCTCTTTGTTTTCCGATAACGGGGGAAAAGATGCTCGCGCTATTGTCCCTTTCTCAGGTTTGCTGTTAAGAATCAGAAGGCCTCCATGGCTTTTCACGATACTGTAGGAAACAGAGAGCCCGAGTCCCGTACCTCCCATCTCTCTTTTGGTAGTGAAAAACGGGTCCATAATATATTTCAGGTCGCCTGCTTTAATGCCGATTCCCTGGTCTTCCACTTTTATTCTTACTTTGTTCCGTGTTTTATTATAGTATGTGGAAACCGTGATTGCAGCCGAGGGATTGTTCAGCGATTGGCACGCGTTATTAATGAGGTTGATGACCACTTGTTCTAGTTGTTGAGCATTTCCTTTGATCAGCGGAATATCCTTGCCGTACTCAACTTTAAAATTATTCGTCGACTTCTTGATTAAATTGCCGGTGATCAATATGGCCATTTCCACCACTTTATTGATGTCGACCCGTTCATTCAATGCATCGCTGTCGGCTTTTGCGTATTCTGTAAGACCCGCAGTGATGTTCTGTATTCTTTCGGAGCCTTTGAATATCCCTTCAAGCGACTGCGCGATTTTTTCCTTCGATGTACCTGTACAACATTCCCGCCACGCTGAAGTCGCCATTTTCTCCGTAATAGCCATCAAGGATCGGAGTGATGTCCTTCCAAATTTTCGAATAAAGCTGCGCGTTCAAAAGAATGAAATTATTAGGATTGTTGATTTCATGCGCGATGCCGGAGACCAGGATCCCGAGCGAAGCCATTTTGTCGGCTTGTTTCAATTGCCGGTTTCGTATTGCAGCAGCAATTTCAGCCCTTTTTAGGTCTGTTATATCGTTGATCAGTCCGTCGTATGCAGCAGGAGTGCCATCCTCATTTTTTGTCACAACAATTTTATTTCGAATCCACCGAACAGTCCCATCCCGATGGATAATCCGGTGTTCGAGGGGATTCACTTCTTTTCCGGCGAGAGCCAGCCGTGCCTGTTCCAGCACTTTTTCACGGTCTTTGTGATGAACCATTCTGTACCAAAGCTGGGGGTCTTTTTTATAATGATCGGATGTGTATCCCGTAACGGAAACGCAGCCGGGTCCGTGGAACGTATCTACGACGACGCCGTCTTTGATCGTAACGGTGTAGATGTAGTCCGTGAGATAATTGATCAGCTTTTCGTATCGTTGTTCGATATCCATTATTCCATCGCGTGAATTTTATCCTGAGTGTCTCTTCAATATAAAAATTTTTTGTGAAGTATTGAAGGGGTGAACTCTCTTAGCAGCGGCTATTCTAGTCTTTGTCAGCTGTGGGATACTTTATTCGATAAATCACAACATATAGATAGATTTGGTAAGATAAATTAAGGAAGTGTGCGACAGCTGGTAAACCTGTAACACTATCAAATTTTAATCTTCAGATTTTTTTCGTATCTTGTGTGACAACTTGAGATAAAAATGCCAAAATGCATAAGGTAGACGTTCGCCGTCTCTTCGACTCCATAGCCTATCGTTACGATCTGCTGAATCACCTTCTGAGCGGGGGTTTTGATTTTTATTGGCGCCGGGCCGCCATTCAAACAATTGCATCACAAAAACCAAAGCACATCCTCGATGTTGCGACCGGTACGGGAGATTTTGCGATCGCGGCTCTTCGTTTAAACCCCGTCGAAGTCGTTGGTGTCGATATATCTGCGCCGATGCTGGAAATCGGAAAGCGAAAGCTTTCCGCGCGGAACTTAGAGACAAAGATTCGGCTTGAGGCTGGAGAAGCAGAACATCTCCAATTCCCGGACGGCCATTTCGACGCAGCAATCGTTGCGTTTGGCGCCCGCAATTTTGAGAATCTTGAAATGGGGTTGATGGAAATGAGGCGCGTATTGAAAGAGGGGGGGCAAATCGTCGTCCTCGAATTTTCGAAGCCGCGGGTATTCCTTTTCAAACAACTCTACTTTTTTTATTTCCGGAATATTCTCCCTTTTGTAGGAAGGTTGATCTCGAAAGACAAAGAAGCGTACCAATACCTTCCCGATACGGTAATGAAATTTCCCGACGGAGAAGATTTTACGAGCATTCTACGTAAAGTAGGATTTGCTTCGATCACTCAACGCCCTCTTACATTTGGTGTTGCAACAATTTACTGCGGTCAAAAATAACGGACAAAAAAATAAGGAAAAGAACAATCATGGCTGACAGGATAATTACAATTGGCCACAGCCCGGATCCGGACGATGCATTCATGTTTTATGGATTGTCGAGCGGGAAAGTAAAGCTTGACGGGGTTACTATTGAGCACATGCTTGAAGACATTCAGTCGCTGAATGTTCGTGCCATGAACGCGGAGCTGGAAGTCTCCGCGATCTCAGCACATGCGTATCCTTATGTTGCCGGAAAGTATTGGATCATGGCCACGGGTGCAAGCATGGGGGAAGGATACGGCCCGGTCATTGTTTCTAAAAAATATCGAACGCTCGAAGACCTCAAAGGAAAAACGGTAGCGACGCCCGGCAAACTGACGACTGCAACGCTCCTCTTCAAGACCTTTACCGACGGAATCAACAATGTCGACGTACCGTTCGACACGATCATGGACAAGGTGACTTCAGGCGAGTATGATGCCGGGGTTTTGATCCATGAAGGACAGCTGACGTACAAGGCCGAAGGGTTCAATAAAATTTTGGACTTTGGCGAGTTCTGGGAAAAAAGGTCAAACGGACTCCCGCTTCCGCTCGGGTTAGATGTTGTCAGAAAAGATCTGGGAGAGGATTTGGCAAAGAAGCTTTCGTCCGGGTTAAAACAGAGCATTCATTACGGATATACGCATCAACGCGAATCCATTCCGTACTCTCTTCAATGGGGGAGAGGCATCAATCAACAGCTGGGCGAAAAATTTGTGAAGATGTATGTCAGCGAACTGACCGTTGACATGGGAGAGAAAGGGAAGATGGCGCTGGAACTTTTGTACAAGCTTGGCGGTGAAAAAGGATTGATACCCGCCGTGGCGGAGATACGTCTCCTGCTAATGATGTTCAACTACATTTTTATCGATGAATCTTTTTGATCTGTTCCGAAGATTTAAGTCGGGCATCATCCTGGCGACGCTGCTTGTCGTTATCGAGAATGTTGCATGGATTGCCGAGCCGGCGCTTTTCGGGAACGTTATCGATGCGCTTATTGATAAGGCAACGTCCGAAACCGCAGTTTCGTACGTGATGCCGCTCTTAATCTGGATAGGCACTTTTCTTATAAACTCCGGCGTCGGTGCATTACGGCGTGCGCTTGACCCTAGGATTTTTTTACGAATGTTCATCGAAATCGCAACCGATGTCGCGCGAACGGCGAAAGAGAAGGGACATTCTGTTTCTAAAACGGCAGCGCGTGCCGAACTTTCTCGAGAATTCATCACTTTTGCGGAATACAGGATTCCGGACGTAATAGAACAGACGATTTCAATCGGCGGAGCAGTGTTTGCCCTTCTTTTTTTCGACTGGAGAATTGCCCTTTCATGCCTCTTCATCGTTCTTCCTCTTCTTCTGATCTCCCGCGTGTATAACAAAAGGGTGTTTACGCTTGCAAAAAGATCTCCACGATAACCGCGAAGAAGCGTACGAAGTATTTTCAACCAAAGACCCCGAAAAGGTCCATGCGTATTACACGACGCAGTCTCATGTTGAGCAGCGAATCGCTAAATGGGGAGCGTTTAATTTTGGCGCCATGAGAATTTTCCTCCTTCTCATTTTCCTCGTTGTCTTATACATTGCGATCGACCTCGACGACTTCAGCACCGGAAATATTTATTCCATCGTTGCGTACTTGTGGACGTTTGTAACTTCCTCCGAGTACCTGCCCGAATTGATGGAGTCGTGGACTTCGTTAAAGGATATTTCAGAACGGCTTGCCACGGAGAATGTTTAGGCGGGGATGTGTAGTTGAGGAAAAAGCGGTTTGTTCCAGAGCTATCGGGCACCTTTTCAATTTACAAATCCAAAGAGTTTAACATCTAGGGATTTCTCGGATACGGTGTCCGGTAGCTAGTGCACTTCATGCAGCTTTGCTTTTAAGGAAGACCTTCCTCAAATCGTATAATGTTCCCCGCTGCGCAGCGTCGAATCCGGATTCATGGATCAACTGAATGCATTCGGCGGTATTGGTCTTGTTCACGAAATTTGCAGCGGCGTGGACATTCTCTTCCAGCAGTGTTCCGCCAAAATCGTCAGCCCCGAAATGAAGCGCGATCTGCCCCGTCTTTTTACCTTCCGAAAACCACGATGCCTGAATATGCGGGAAGTTGTCCAGATAAATTCTCGAAAATGCGATCATTTGCAAATAGCGGGTCGGCGTCGCGTAATGAGGAATAATTTTTTCTAGCGGGGTGTTGCCCGGCTTGAAGCTCCATGGAACGAATGCC
Organism: uncultured Bacteroidota bacterium; assembly: GCA_963843065.1. Lineage (GTDB taxonomy): Bacteria > Bacteroidota > Ignavibacteria > UBA10030 > UBA8401 > JAGVPT01. The sequence continues at coordinate 8,834 of CAWJKX010000018.1, read as the reverse complement.
GTGAAGCCCTGATGCTCGTCCTGTAATTGGCGAATGCTTTCTAGATGGGAGACAATATCTTCATCGGTCTCAAGGTGGCCGTACATCATTGTTGCTGTCGATTTATACCCGATTTTGTGGGCTTCGCGCATTACATTCAGCCAATCCTCGGACGTTCCTTTTTTGCTGCTGATCTTCTTCTTCACACGGTCGGAAAGGATTTCAGCGCCCCCACCGGGAATTGACCGAAGCCCGGCGTCCCATAGTCGCGTTAAGACTTCTTGAAGTGTAAACCCCGAGACCTGTTTCATACCCAGGATTTCCGAGGTCGAATAAAAGTGGGGGTAAATCTCAGGCACTTCTGCAACGGTGCGGCGGACCATTTCAAGGTAATATTCGAAAGGAAGAGAAGGGTTCACTCCGCCTTGTAGCAGAACGGTTGTGACTCCTTTTGCCGCTGCCGCTTTGAAGTTTTGAATCATGTGGTCGACGGTGTACGAATATGCATCCTTCTCACCGGCGTGCCGGTAAAAAGCGCAGAAGATGCAATCAACATTGCAAATGTTGGTGTAGTTGGGATTTGTGTCGATAACGAACGTTACTTGGGGCGCGGGATTCTTCTTGAAACGAATCTCATTCGCGAGGTCGGCAAGGTCGAGCAACTCGGCGCTGCGAAGAAGAAAAAGCCCCTCTTCGTGCGTGATGCGTTGGCCATTTCGTATTTTCGAATACAACTCAGACTGCACTGCTTCTCCTGCCGCTAAATTGAAACCGAATACCCTGCGGCCTTCAGCTCCTTGACGAGACTAAAACTGATCTCTTCCAATTTCACAATGATCTCTTTCCGATGTACGCCAGGAATATTTTTTGGGACCACCGCATCTTTTTGATAAATACAGCACACTTTGTTTGCACCGATCTTTCCCACCAGATATCCCAATTCGAACATCGCGCTCGGAATGTCATCAGAACCGATCAGATAAAAGGCGTAGTGCGTCGTCGTTTGCTTTTCCATGTAGGCAAGAAGAGCGTCGCTCCCGCCTCCCGTACGTTGATAGACAGATGCTTCAATACCAAGCTCTTTGAGCAGCGACGTCAACTGTGAGAGCAATGGATTGTTCGCCGCAGAAACAACCAGAGCGCGGCTTATTGGATGCGGTAGCGGGTTGGGGGATGGCGGCTTTGGCGGTTCGACAATTTTTGGTTTTTCAGGTTCGGTCAGGGGCTTTGCCGGCAAGTGGGGTGCCGGCGATGGCTGCATGATTTCCGCAATTTTCATTGCCTCTCTCAGCGCATCGTGAACCCTTTGTGCCGATGTTTGATAAAAGTAGGCTCCGTTCTCGTCGTTGGTAAGCTGCGAACGCAAGGCCGTTCCTTTTTCTCCGCACTTGCTCAATGCATCGAGGCTATTTTTCCGCCAGAGCAAATACTGGCTTTGCATTTTCGCGTTGTACCCGGAAAATTCGAGTCCTCCTTCGGGAACAAGTTTATCCCCCTGATGAATCAATTCCTGTAATTTAGCGATCAACGGTGCGTCCATGATGACTCTTCATTGAAAATAAAGAAATTAAACGGCGATTTCGGTTTCCTGATACAGTTTTCGAAATACTTGCATTGCGGTTCGTTCACGGTCGCCTAACCGGTAATTAAATCCTTCCAGATATTCTCGTACTTCAGACGGCGTCAATCCGATGTGTTTTCCGTGGAGCGCACCTACACGTTCAAGGTTCGATTCGTTTCGCTCGAGTGCTGATTCAAGAAGATGTTTCAACTCTAATTTGTTTTCAGGCGGCAATGATTTTTTCAGCGCCCAGACTGCAAACACAAACGGCAGCTTTTGCCATTCATACCATTCCTTCGCAAGGTCATAGACGAGTTCGAATCCGGGGAGTCCGAATTTATTCCGCCGCAATGCCTCATCGCCAATGAGCAGAACGGCATCAAATTCGCTGTGGTCGTTTACGCCGGAATGCATCCTGACGAGTGATGCCTGAACGCCGTATTTTTTCTTCAGCAGCACCTGGAGAAGGCGGATCGATGTCGCAGTATCGTCCGTGATACCGATGCGTTTGCCTTCCAGGTCGCCCCAGCCTTCTTTCGAAAATAGCATGACGCTTTTTACCTGGTCCCGCGTTGCGATGCAATAATTCATCAGCTCAAGATTCTCTTCCTGAGAAAAATAATTCATCAACGAGAATATTCCGGCGTCGATGACGTGGGCAGATGAAAGCTCGCCCATCCGGCGCGGCGCGACGGGCAGAATTTTAAACTGCCGTTTTTCAAAGTCAGCATAAAACGGAACCGAGTTGAGGTACGGTATTTTTCCAATAACATTGTCAGCATACAGCTTTAGAGGATTATAGTAGACGTCCCGTTCGACCGGGATTTTACCTGCGTCCCTGATGATCTTGACGATCTGTTCTTTTGCCAGCTTCATCGGGCTGATTGCCCCGGCGTCGTGCGCAATATTTTCTCCGCCGACAGTGCCGTCCATGTCGTCCGCGCCAAAATTCAAAGCGACCGACGCGACCTCTTCCGTCAACATCACCCAGTATGCTTTGATATGCGGAAAATTATCGAGCATCAATCTGGAAACGGCGATAGTTTTCAGATCATCGATGGCAGAAGTGAATTCATTCTTCGGTTTGATGCCGGTGACGCCCGGCTGAAACGCAAGGGGAATAAACGTAAGGAATCCGCCGGTTTCATCCTGTGCCTCACGCAGTTTCATCATGTGAACAATGCGCTCTTCGTATGTTTCGATGTGGCCGTACAACATCGTCGAATTAGTCGGGATGCCGAGTCGATGGGCCGTTGTATGAACTTCAAACCATGTCTTTGCGCCGATTTTTTGGTTGAAGAGAAGCTTCCGTACGCGTTCTGAAAAAACCTCTGCGCCGCCGCCGGGCATTGTGCGCAAGCCGGCGTCTTTCAATTGCAGGAGGACTTCCTCAATCGGCATTTTGAATTTCTTATGGAAAAAATCGATCTCGACGGCTGTGAACGCTTTTATATCGACGGTCGGGAAATTCTTCTTGATTTCCCTGATCATGTCGAGATAATAGTTCCATTCCCAATCCGGATGTAAGCCTCCCGTGATATGTACTTCCTGAATATCGGGCGTCAATTTTCCGATAATGTCCGCGACGGTCATTTCATACGCGTTCGGTTTTCCCGCCTTCGTGGCAAAATCGCAGAACTTGCACGAGAGCACACAAATGTTTGTCGGCTCGATTTTTTGATTGAGGACAAAGTACACGGCATCGCCGCTTTTTTGCTGTTGAACGGCATGTGCCATCTTGCCGATGGAAATGAGGTCATTCGATTGGAACAGCGTAACGCCATCAACGAGAGAAAGCCGTTCGCCGGACTGGATCTTGTCCCAGACGGGTACAAGCAGCGGATCCCTGAAATTTATATTAAGCACGGTGGTTATGTGTTTATATTATTTCCAGTAGCTATCCCAGCGGTCATCGACCAACTTTACGATTTTTTCATCCATAATGAGCGGTTCTGGATAACCGTCTTTCCATGTGGCATCAATTCCCATGGTTCCTTTGTAAACAGGGGATATCCCGACAAGTTTCTGCTGAGTAAAAATGACGTCCCGCTCGCAGTCGAATCGCGTGAAGACACCCCAAATATAACTCTCTTGATCGTGAATATCCACATCTTCGCTCACCGCAGCCACGAGTTTTATTCCATCCAGCATAGCTGATTTAAGCAGTTTCCTTATCAACCGCAGCGCCATCATGTTTCACTTTAACGAGCAGCAGCGTTTCCGCAATCAGATTGGTCTCGATAATTCTCCGGTCGTGGGCAGCCAATTGATGAATGAAAGCTTCAGTTTGCTTTGAGACGTGCAATTTCGATTGTGGCTTCTTTTTCTTCGTAGCGTCCAGGATCATTTTGCTGCCGAGGTTCATCGAGTATGACGTGAAGTCAAGCGTATCGAGCGGAACTTTCGGCAGGAGAATGAAATCATATTGCGGGTCGAAGTCGTCGCGCACCGCGTGAAGCACGTCGCGAAAATTTCTCGGATCGACATTTTCCGAAACCGTGATCAGGCATTTTGTAAGCGATAGCTGTTGCGTCCCCATCAGGCCGAGCGCTGTTTTCATCGCTTCCTTCTGATACCGCTCTTCGATTGAAACGACGAGAAGGTTGTGAAAGCCGGCTTCGTAGTATGCCCACATGCTTTTGATCTCCGAGTGGAGGAGTCTTGCCAACGGCCCGAGAATGTTTTGTGTAGCATCGCCGAGAAATTTGTCTTCCATCGGAGGAATGCCGACAACTGCTGCGGGGTAGATCGGATCCTTCCTTCGCGTAATAGCAGTGATATGAAAAACGGGGAATTCGGCTGCGGCGGAATAATGTCCGAAATGATCGCCGAACGGTCCTTCGCTCCGTCGTTCCTTCGGCGGCACATATCCCTCGAGGATAAATTCTGCATTCGCCGGAACGGTGATAGAGATCGACCGTCCTCCGACAAGCTGCGTATTTTTTTTGCGAAGGAAGCCGGCGAAAAGGACTTCATCAATTCCTTCAGGCAGGGGCGCGATTGTCGCAAGAAGCAGTGCAGGGTCGGTGCCGAGTGCAACGGCGAGTTCGAGGGGCTTGTTTAACTTGTCGGCTTGATAGTAGTGGAATCCACCCCCTTTTTGAATTTGCCAGTGCATGCCCGTTGTCCTTTCATCAAAAACTTGCATCCGGTACATGCCGACATTTCGTTTGCCGTTTCGCGGATCATGTGTGAACACTTGCGGCAGGGTGATGAACCGCCCGCCGTCGTGAGGCCAGCACTGAATGATCGGCAGATCGTTAAGATTCGGTTTCTCGACAACTTCCTGAGAGGGAGCGATCATAATATCACTCGTTCGCGAAGAAAGAAATCTTCGCACCATCGCCGGATGTTTGACGAGCGTTTTTGCAGACGGCGGAACGGCCTCTTCAAAAAAAGAAATGAGCTGCTCGCCAAGTGCGTCCGGATGTTCACCGAGTGCCAGTTCTATACGCCGTTCGCTCGCCAGCGTGTTGATGACAAGGGGATACTTGGCACCTTTCACTTTTTCAAACAGCAGTGCGGGCTTCCGTTCCTTCAGCGCACGTGCTGCGATCTCGGTGATTTCGAGAACGGGGTCGACTTCAACACTGACGCGGTGGAGTTCGCCGTTTTTTTCGAGGTGGTTGATAAATTCACGAAGGGCAGTAAAACGCATACGTCTTATTCCAGTTCTTCGTTTCGCCAGCCTTTTGATTTTCGTTCTCCGATGACCCCGAGAAGTTTATCGGTGAAGGCAGCAACGTATTCATCGACGGTTTTCGGAACAAAGTAGAGCGGAGAAGAGATCGGCATGATGACAGCTCCGCACTGTGAAAGCCGCGCGCATTGTTCCAAAGAAACGGTGGAGAGAGGCGTCTCACGGATGCAAAGAATGAGCTTGAAGCGCTCTTTCATCGCGACCTGTGCCGCCCGCGTAATAAGCGTGTCCCCGATGCCCGACGCAATTTTACCGAGCGTTGACGTCGAGCAGGGAAGGATGATGCACGCGTCGATAGGATTAGAACCCGAAGCTATTGGAGCCGTCAGGTCGTCGTTCGAAAATTGCCGTTTGACGTACGGCTGCAATTCTTTTTCCGTAATGTCGAGTTCGTCTTTCATCAGCGCTTTTCCCCACTTACTGATGACGAGATATTTTTCAGCCTTTGATTGTTTAAGAAAATCCAATGCGTAGACGGCGCCCGATGAGCCCGTAATTCCGAGAACGACTTTCATGGCAGGACACTTGGAAGGATGACCATTGCGAAGATGTTGAAGCCGAGCAGGATATTGATCTTAAAAAAGGCCAGCTCGACGTCGTCCGCTTTCTTTTGTTCAAGATAGAGCAAAAGCCCGCTCAGGAGCAGCGGTGGAATCGCAACAAAGCCTTTGAGCGAATGGAAGAATAGAACCACAAGGGCGATAAATGCAAGGAAGTGAAGACCGGCAGATATCTGAAGCGCTCGTTCTTTTCCAAACCGAGATGGGAATGAAAAAAGGTTTGCGCTGCGGTCGAACGATTCATCAAGGGTGGAGTAGATGATGTCAAATCCCGATCCCCAAAAAAGCACGAACACAGGAAGTATGAGGCCCGTGGCGATATCGTCGAAAGAGCCGCTGATTGCAAACCATCCTCCCAGCGGCGCCATCGCCATTCCAAGGCCGACGCCGAAATGCGCCAGCGGTGTAAACCGTTTTAAGTAAGGATAGATTATGAAGACGACGAGAGGAATCGGAGAAAGGCGAAAACAAAAGTCTGATATGAGCTTTGCAGCTGTTAAATAGACCATTAATCCCGTCGCAAGCACAGTGCAAACCTGCCATAGTGAAAGCTTTCCGCTCGGTAATTCACGGTTCGACGTCCGGGGATTTCTCCTATCGATTTCACGGTCAATAATGCGGTTGAGTGTCATTGCGACGGTGCGTGCTCCCACCGAGGCCAGAAGAACGAGAAGCAAAAGTTCGTTCGATGGCTTTTCTTTTGAGGCAAGGAACACGCCGCTGTAAATCATCGGCAAGGTAAAAAGCGTATGTTCTATTTTGATGAAGCTAAGAAGCCTTTTCAATCGGATGCGGCAAAAATTAGGGATGTTTCTGAATTCGGTGCGCCTCCCACCAAGGCAACTCCCAACAGGTGGATTCAAATTTACCCAAAAAAAAACAGCGAGTCAAGGAAGGCTCGAGAAAGGAGGGCATGCAGTTTGGGTAGATGTCGAATACTTTATCTCGAAAATCGCGATATGTTGAAATATTTGGAAAAATCAATCAACAAAGTGTCCGGCATCAGCTTGCGGTTTCGGGGCATCTGTTTGGAAGTGCGAACCGGTTTTAGTATATTCACAAATGTCTATTCCCAATCGAATTATTTAGTAAGAATGCACACTGTTACCCTCATTCCCGGAGATGGAATCGGTCCGAGCATTGCCGAGGCAGCGCAGCGGGTCATCGAGGCAACCGGCGTCGAGATACAATGGGAATTTGCTCCTGCCGGCATTGCGGCGATCGAGACCTTCAAGGATCCGATCCCGGAGTCGACTATCCAATCGATTCAAAAGAATAAAGTTGCTCTGAAAGGCCCGTTGACGACGCTGAGCGGCAAAGGATTCCGAAGCATCAATGTTGCGTTGAGAAAAGAATTTGACTTGTTCATCAATCTGCGCCCCGCGAAATCATTTGAAGGAGTCTCATCGCGGTATGCGAACGTCGACCTTGTTATGTTCAGGGAAAATATCGAAGAGTTCTATTCCGGCATCGAGCACTATGTCGATGCGCAAAAGAGTGCAGCGGAAACGATCGGCATTGTCACCCGGTTTGGTTCTGAAAGGATCGTCCATGCTGCATTCGAATACGCCCGGAAATACGGCAGAAAAAAGTAACGATCGTTCACAAAGCGAATATCATGAAATTCTCCGGGGGATTATTTCTTGACGTTGCCCGGGAAGTTGCCCAGAAGTATCCGGAAATCGCAACTGAAGACCGCATCGTCGACAACATGGCAATGCAGCTTGTTCTAAATCCGAACCAATTTGACGTGATCGTAACGACGAACTTGTTCGGAGATATTTTGTCCGACCTCTGCTCGGGTTTAGTCGGAGGGTTGGGATTGGCACCGGGGGCAAATATCGGGGCGAATGCCGCAATCTTTGAAGCGGTGCATGGAAGCGCCCCGGATATCGCCGGCAAAAATCTCGCTAATCCATGTGCTATCATTCTTGCCGGAGCAATGATGCTCGATTATTTGGGAGAACAAGATGCGGCTGCGAAAATTCATAATGCCGTTGCAAAAATTCTCAAAGAAGGAAAATATGTTACCAAAGATTTGAACCCCCGTTCAACAACGGGCACGGTCGAAATGACGGATGCAATTATCAATACAATTCGTTCAACTTCATAAGAGACGCTCAATGAAATGCACGGATCGAATTTTAATCTTCTTGACCATAACAATGATGTTCCTATCATTCTCTTTGCCCGCACAAACGAACAAGGTGGGCAAAGGAGTGAGCGTAACCTGGTACGGCCACTCCGCTTTTAAAATCTTGACCACGAAGGGGAAAGTTATCCTTATCGACCCCTGGCTTGATAATCCAAAAGCTCCAAGCAGCGCCCGCAATATTGACAGGGCTGATTTGATTTTGGTGACGCACGGACATTTTGACCATATCGGGAATACCGTTGAACTGGCGCAGAAGTTTGCTGCAACAGTTATTTGCAACGGCGACATCGCTGCTTACTTAACGACCAAAGGCGTCAAAAAGACCGTAGTACTTGATTATTCGGGAACGTACGAAGTTGACAATCTGAAGATCACGATGGTGCACGCCGACCATAGTTCCAGCATCGATGATAACGGGCAACGATTAGCCGGAGGCAACGCGGCAGGATTTGTCGTCCAATGCGAGAACGGAGTTACTGTGTATCATGCCGGCGACACGGGTCTTTTCGGAGACATGAAACTGATCGCCGAACTCTACAAGCCGGACATCGTAATGATTCCTATCGGCGGAGTCTACACCATGGGGCCGAAAGAGGCTGCCAAAGCCTGCGAGCTTCTCAATCCGAAATTGATTATCCCCATGCATTACGGAACTTTTCCGGCGCTGACCGGCTCGCCTGTCGATCTTAAGAATTTTCTGCCGTCGCAATTGAAGGGAAGAGTAGCCGACATTCTTCCGGGAGATACAGTAAATTGAGCCTTCTGAATAATCCCGAAAGCGTGGCTCGCGCAAAGACGCGAAGTCGCAAATTGATTCTAAAACAGAGTCTTCGCGCCTTTGCGGCTTAGCGCGAAACAATTTTTTAGTTGTTACATTTT
>CAWJKX010000017.1:0-12446 GCA_963843065.1 uncultured Bacteroidota bacterium | reverse complement strand
ATATTGTAGCGGTTAGCTGTCGGACACCTTTTCACTCGATAGCCTCTTACGTTACGACAAGGTGTCCGACAGCTCCGGTGGAAAAAAAAGCCCATCCTGAAATGCAGGACGGGCTTTTCTGTTTCGAGAAATTTTGTAACATCAAATCCTAAATCGCATACCCAAGGTAAACGAGGCGTCGCGGAAACTGTTCGGATTTGTAATTAGGGATATGCTCTCTGTCCCGAGGTCTAAATCCCACATCGGTGTGTTAATCCCTATTCCAACCGACCAGTAAAACCCTTCCCGGCCACCGAAAGAAATCCCGGTTCGAATCGGGAATGCCTCGACAGGGCGGTATTCCGTGCCGAGCGAAAAACGGGGGATCGTGGTGTTTCCCGGTTCGTTGTTGAACCCGACATTGAGGTCGGCAGCAATAAGAAGCTGGCCGGGGAAATACGAAATAAAAGGAGCTTTGTCGAGTTGAAGCGCCCCGCCGATGTGCAGAGCGGTCGGAAGGCTCGTCTTAAACGAAGTAGTATCTCGCGTCTGACCTTTAAACGCGTTATTCAAAGAATCCTTTTGTAGGTAATCCGAAATTGAAAAACTGCCGTTCTCTGTAATAATTTTCGTATTTTGATTCCAAGTTATTTTTCCAATATCGGTAACACTCACACCTACACGCAAGGCTTGAAAAACTTCGCCGGATATGCCAAGATCAAGACCGAGTCCGGTGCCGGCGGGTTTACTGAAGAAATCAGAAAAATTGGAATGCTTAAGGCTTACATGCCCTGTATCGATCAAAACAAAGTTAGCATTCGATTCACGCTGGAGAAAATTGGCATTTCCGGAAATTGGCTCGGAATATAAAACACTGTCATTTCCAGAGGTCGTGGGCTTATAGGTGGGAACTACTTGAATATTGCCGGTATAATGGTCCGTTCCAGTGTAACCGAAGCCCTGGACATATTTTATTCCAATACCAACCGCAACATTCTTTATCCACTTGAGATCTACCGGCAACATGCGCGCATACGAAAGATTGTAGTTCCGGAGCCACGACGCTTTTATAGAAGTATTGTCAAGGGTGTAGGCGGCCCCTGTTGCGGGAAAAGCGTCCAGCACCATTTTCAAATACCCTTCGGGGATGTCAAGGTTCATGGCAACCTGGTCGCTCACCGAAAAGCCAATACCGCCGAACGTTGCACTTTGAGCGGTAAATCCGAGTTCTGTGACACCGAAATTGGCCTGCGTATGCGAGATCCCGCCGGGAAACAAACCCAGAATTTCATTCTTATCGGATTGTGAGAGTGTTTTCGGAATCCTGACGCCAGTCGGTTTGCCGTTCGCATCAAGACTATCGACTCCCGTGAAGTCATCCTGGTAAATCTTGTAATTGATAAAATCGCTCCCTGCAAAAAAGCCGATTCCGCTGAACGGTGCAATTTCAAATGTGGCGTCGCTTCCGCGGTCGTCGAGCGCAAGGTTTGCAGGGTTAAGGCCGATCGCATCCAGCCCGCGCGACGAAGCGGTAAACGTTCTTGCCATTCCGATCGTTCGTCCGGAAAAGAGGTCGTTGCCGGCGTTCGATGTGTTTGCAATAACCACACCCAACACCACAGCGATCATCACGCTGGTAAAGTGTCGTTGCTCATTAACGCTGTTCATTGTTGTCTCCTTTGAATCATTGTTCATGAGTAGTGTGATTACTTAAGTTTGTCAAAATTGACGGTATAAATCACGCTGACAAAGGCCTTCAGCGTCACATAGTAACTTTGCTTAAACTCAACCGGCTGGTTGCTTCCAGAAGTGTTCAGTTTTATTTTGAGGGCGATGAAGTTTGCGGGGTTTATTTTATCAACATCGGCCGTGTCCAGACTAATAACGGTTCCCGTTAATCCGATGGGTGAACTGGGGTTGGAAGCATAGCGAGCACTGTCCGCCTGTATCACTCCAACTTTAGGAAGCGAAAGGAGCACAACCGTATCCGGAATTGACTTATTGTAGGCAAGCCCCGGCAGCAGTTTCGAGCCGACGGAAACCTGGAGGGGAAACCCATTTAATATCGTAAAAATGACATTCCCGCTGTCGATTTGCGTAAGACTTTTCTTGTCGATTTTGTCTCCCGAAGTATCCGAAATGACAACAGTGTCGAGAAAAGTTCCGTTGATAATACCGATGGTAACCGGGAATGTAAATTCCAACGATGTATAAACGCTGTCCCCCACTTCCACCGTCCCCGTGCTGTCCGGATATTGATAATACGATGCTGGGTCAATGACAGCTTGCCCTGTAACGATCAGCTTCGAGGGGAGGCTGTTCCCTTTGGTGAAAAAGCTCGAGAGGAACTGATCGATGCCGTTACCGGCAACGCTTGTAGCTTTGTCAAAGACAATATCCTTTTCCTGCCCTGGATTAATGCGTAGTACCTTCGTCAACCCACCTCCCGGTGCAATTTCTTGCGCGGTGAGCTTCGCCGTACCCGGATTACCATTATTGTCCAATCCTGTAACCGTCATCGACAAGTCAGTAGGAAACGATCCCTTGCTTAGGATCTTGAGCGTTATGGAAACGGAGTCAAACTTGACGCTATCTGCCGTAAAGTACTTCCCAATATCCCCGATCGAAGCGTCAACAGTCTCGTTGATGGCGACCACAGTCGGTTTTAGTTTGCCGATAACTTTGCTGAGAACGTACGTCTTCCTGGGCGGACTCTGGTTATTATTGAGGGGCGTTACATCGACACGGACCGAGTCATCCTTTGAGATCAAAACCTTGTTGCCTCCAGTTGCTCCCAAGGTTTTGATGTTGATAGAGAAGTGAACGTTCGTCGTCGAGAGTGTATCGGCTCTCCCTCCAATCACCGTATCGTGCTGGGATTGGATGGCATAGTCGCTCATGTTGACAGTTTGAATGAACGTACCATTCGCCGGTACAATTCCGGTGATGTCGCCAGTGGCATCGTTCGTCAATACGAAGGGCTGACCGGTGGCCCTGTTGACAAATTCGTTCAGCTTAAAACCGACGACAACACTGGTTGCAATACCATTAGCAATTTTGATCTGAAATTTTCCGTCGCTGAATTCGGCTCGTTTGATTCCTGTAGAATCATCGATAAGCTGAACCGCCGAGTCAGGAATATTTGCAACCTGATAATTTGAACTCAACTGGACCTTCGCACTCTGTAATGTGGCGGTCGAACCTGTTGTCCCGCCGTCAATACTCAATTGCGCCGCCAGGCCTTCGGTTGAGGTAATCGTTGTCCCTGTAATTCCCGAAGTTTGAACAGTGAGGCTCATTTTCAAATTTGCGCTCATCAGTTCCCCGGAAACGACAGCAGTGCTAGAAGCGTTACCGCCCGCAGGAATGGGAGAAGAAAAAGCGAAGGTCGCGACGACGTTCTGCCCTTGGTCGATGTTAATCAATTGAACGCCAGGACTTTGGAAACTTATCGCAAACGGAAAGGTGTTTGTTATGGTCAGCACCATCCGGCCGTTCGCGAAAACGACATAGTCGTACGGCGGGTTCGGATTTGCAATGTTGTTGTTTATTTGAGCCGATGCATCCGGGCCTGGATATGCAGTAACGGGCGGGTCGAAGCCGAACATATCTTTAAATGTCACGTTCACGACGGGAATCGCTGGAATGCTCGCCGGTACGAGCCCAAGTTTATTGGATACAGAACTCGGAGCCGGAGTCAATTCAGGAAGAGTAATCGGCGTAGGCTGGTTCACAAGCGATGATGGACGGTAAACGATACTCCCTGACGATAAATCGAACTTTGGGTCCTTCTGAATCATCTGCTCAAACGTGTAGGTGCGGTCGATGAGCCCGATGTTCAAAGGAATTTGCCACTGCGGCGCTTTTGGGGCAAGCGGCGATTTCACGCATTGATACGAAAACGGAAGAGTGAGAAGAAGAAGCAAAAACAAAACGATTCTCGTCTTTTCTGTTTTCATCCGGGAGAGAAACCTCATACAGTCCTCCTGACTAAAATGATACCACAAGCGATTTTCGGCGTTTGGAAGGCTACAGTCCTTTTACTGAAATGACAGATCTGTCCTTAATGTAAATTGCCCGCACTCAGCAAATGTTGACGTGCGTCATACATGGCGCGTAGGCCATGAAAAGGAAAAGTGCCGGCCACCGGCATGCAGCGTCCGGCACTTCTTGAAATACAGCGATCAGTGTATTTTCTCTTCTTTGGTGGGAAGTTGAAAGCCAAAGTTAGGCGTCGGCGGTTCATCGCCTAAAATTTTAATCTCACCAAATTTTGATTCGTACTTCTCAATATTGTCCTTCAGGGCATTCAGGAGCAGCCGCCCGTGCTGCGGAGTCATAACAATTCGGGCGAATACTTTCGCTTTTGGGACGCCGGGCAATATCCGCGTGAAGTCGATGACAAATTCAGCGGGAGAATGAGTAATGATCGCCAAATTTGAGTAAATGCCCTCGGCTTCTTTTTCTCCCAACTCGATATTAATCTGTTGCCCCTGCGGGGGCTGTGGATTGCTCATCAACATCTCCTCTCGTGAAGGATGGAGTAGTCGCTACTCATTATTTGGGGTTATTCAGAAGCCCCACTCATTATTCAATCAATTTTTCCCTTGTCGGATTGCATCAGCCTTATCGTACGCCTGGAGGGCCTTTTCCTTCATGTTCAGGTTCGCGTACACCTGTCCCAACAATTCCCACATCAGGACGTCGTTCTTTTTCATGACAACCACATTCTCGAGATAGGGAAGAGCCATCCTGTATCTTTCTTTGTAGGACACATCATCGTCCTTGCCTGCGGCTTTCAGCTTCGCCTGCTCCACAACGCCCCAGTTGACATACGTCGCGGCAATATTGTACAGTGCGTCGGAAAACGCGGAATCAAGAGTCAACGCCGTTTTGAACTCTGTTATCGCATCGGAGAATGATGAGTCTTTCAGCAAAAAAACGCCAAGATTGTAGTGGTCGATTTTGCTGTCAGGATATTTTTTCACGCGTGCGACGAGGAGTATCCGGGCCTCTTCCTCACGCTCAGCCCCGATGTACGCTTTCATTAAGCTTTCGGAAATCTCCGGATCTTCCGGGAACAACGCTTGTGCTTTTTTCATTACAGCCACTGCTTTGTTAAACTGCTCGATCGCGGCTTTGAACTCGGTCGAATCAATCTGAGGAGTGTACGGCTTGTCGTCGTCGTACTTCAATTTTGTCACGAGGCCATCTTCCACAGACAGGGTCAGATGATATTTTTCAATTCTCCATGTCTCCTTTTCTTTTGTATCGCCTCTCTTGGGCTTTTGGGGCTTCGAGATTTTTATGAGGGAATCTCCCAGCAAATAGCTGACGTCCACGGTTTTCAATTTTTCATGGATACTTGCCAAATTCTTCATCGACTCATATTCTTCGCGATGAGCCGCCAGGAAATTTGTTTTCAGCACATTTCCGCTGTCAAGATAAATTCGTCCGAGAAGTTTGGCAGATATCGTGTCTTTTCCCTGCTCAAACGCAATCGTGAATTGTGCTGCTGCATTCGCCATATCATTGTTACGCAAATACGCCACCCCGAGAGTGCGGCGTGTTACAAGGCTTTCCGGGAGTACCGCTACCGCCGTTGAGAATGTGGCGATCGCTTTCTCCAAATAGGCGGCCGTGTCAATCGATCTATTAATCTCGTCGACCCCTTGGTTATATAATTTTCCCCACGCGTTCAATTCCAGCAACTGAATTTCTTTCTTGTGCGTTGGAGCAATCGCCAATGCACTGTCGAAGGAAACCTTCATACCTCTATAATCCCCCTGCATGTACTGAACTCCCTTGCCGAGCAGATAATACGCTTCTTCATTCTTCGGATTCTTTGCGATTTCTTTAAGAAGCTGCACCTTTGCGTTGTCGTACTCTTTACGCTGTATGTATAGGTTTGCGCTCGTCATTTCCGATGATGCACATTCAAAACCCGTCGTACTAATTGCGGCCAGAACGACGGCAATAATGCCAAATTGAAGTAGTAGTTTCATACGATATTCCCTTAGCTAATTCTATTTATTGGTTTATAGATGAAAAAATCCCTGAAAATATAGAAAAAATAGGCCTGATAGTCAAACTCTCTTTATCGATGAGAAACGCGTGAAATAGTGATGCGATGATTATTTCGAATGGGTGACGGATCTATCATTAAATTCTCCCAATATCCACCTCGTTCCCAAACTCTCCAGCTGCGGCGGGACAAGCTATTGGGAACGTACTGACACCGAAGCAGAGCTTCTATACATTGTGTTCCAATCACACAGTCTGAGAGATTAGGATGGAGAAAAAATTCTCTCAAATTTAATTGAGAAAGTCATGGCACCACTAAGCTATTACACATCACTAATACTACCGGGTCCATCAATTGCTTTCCCCCATCTATTTCCGTACTTTGAGTCATGAAGACCGCGGTGCGAACAACCCTAACCGATGTACTATGAAAAAACTTGCCGTCCTTTTCCTTCTCACCTTTTCTCAATACTCGTTTGCGGAAAACGGCGTTGTTCTTTTTCTGAAAGTTGACGGCTCAATCAATCCCGCCTCGTCCGATTATCTCCATGAAGGCATCAAGCGGGCGGAAGAGAAAAATGCGGTGTGCGTCGTCGTCGAACTGAACACCCCCGGGGGCTTGTTGAAATCTACCCGGATGATTGTGACAGACTTTCTGACATCGACCGTTCCCATTATCGTTTACGTTTCCCCTTCCGGTTCCCAATCGGCATCTGCAGGAGTGTTCATCACGCTGGCTGCCCATGTCGCTGTCATGGCCCCCGGAACGAATATCGGGGCAGCGCACCCCGTGAATATGCAGGGGGGCATGGACTCAACAATGACGGAGAAGGTCACAAACGATGCTGCCGCGTTTATCAGAACAATTTCGGAAAAAAGGCATCGCAACATTCTCTGGGCGGAAGAAGCCGTCCGGAAAAGCTTGTCGATCACCGAAACAGAGGCATTGAAGAAAAACGTCATCGATTTCATTGCGAAAAACCGGGCCGCATTGCTGGACTCTTTGGACGGAAGAATAATTTCCACGAACGACAGAACAATTACGCTTGCAACGAAGAACGCTACGATTGAATCGTGGGAAATGGGCTGGCAATACAAAATTCTCGACACCTTAAGCGACCCGAACATCGCTTATATTTTTATGATGATCGGTCTTTATGGATTATTGTTCGAACTCTACAACCCAGGAGCTGTCTTCCCGGGGGTTGCGGGGGCGATTTCCTTGCTCATCGCTCTCTATTCAATGCACACACTTCCGATCAATTATTCTGGCGTGGCGCTCATCGTTCTCGGCATTATCCTTTTTCTCCTCGAAATAAAAATTACAAGTTACGGATTACTCACGATCGGCGGCTCAATTTCACTTTTTCTCGGCTCCATTATGCTTATTAACACCGACGCATGGTTCGAATTCCAGGATATTTCACTCAACGTTATTCTTCCCACCGTTCTTCTCACTGCCGCGTTTTTTGTTTTTGCCATCGGCGCCGGACTGAGGGCACAGCGGCGCAAACCGGCAACAGGTGCGGAAGGAATCGTTGGCGAGCATGGCATTGCATTTACAAAGCTGAATCCATCAGGGCAGGTTAAAGTCCACGGCGAACTATGGAACGCTGAAAGTCTCGACGGTCCACTGCCGAAAGACTCCGGCATCGTCGTTGCAGAAATACGCGATCTGTTATTACGGGTAAAAAAAGACGCTCAGGGCAAATTGTCCTCGTAAGAAATCAGGAATCTCTCTCACCATCAATTATCAAAAGGAGTGTGTTATGGAACCAATCGGAGTGCTTCTTATCATTCTCATTTTTTTTGCCATCATTATCCTTTCTAATGCAATTCGGATTTTATCTGAATATGAACGCGGCGTCATCTTCCGTCTCGGAAGGATGATAGGCGTGAAAGGACCGGGACTGATTCTTCTTATCCCGATCGTCGACAAAATGATTCGCGTCAGTCTACGCACAGTGGTCTTAGATGTCCCGCCTCAGGACGTCATCACAAAGGACAACGTTTCGATCAAGGTGAACGCGGTGGTGTACTTCCGCGTTGTACAGCCGGACAAGGCGATCGTCAGCGTGGAGAATTATATTTATGCGACGTCGCAATTGGCGCAGACGACGCTTCGGAGTATTCTCGGGCAATCTGAACTGGACGAACTGCTTGCACAGCGCGACAAGATCAATCATGAGCTGCAAATGATCATCGACCAACATACGGAGCCGTGGGGAATAAAGATTTCAACCGTAGAAGTGAAGCAGATCGACCTGCCTCCGGAAATGCAACGGGCAATGGCGAAACAAGCTGAAGCAGAGCGCGAACGCAGGGCCAAAGTTGTTCATGCCGAAGGAGAATTACAGGCTAGCGTGAAATTGGGCGAAGCGGCAGCAATCATCCAAAAGAATCCTATAGCGCTGCAATTGCGGTATCTCCAGACGTTGACGGAAGTGGCCTCGGAGAACAATTCGACGACCATTTTCCCCTTCCCCATGGAATTGCTAACGCCGTTTATCGACATGTACAAGAAGAAATAATTGCGGAATAAAAAAGCAGAGGGATCGCATGGTTTCGTTCCCTCTGCTTTAATTTTGCGCAGTTACATACATTGACCAATATAGTTCCGCACATTGCTACATTTAGACGCTCACCTTTTCCGCCGCACAGTACTCGTCGAAAGCGTTCGTCAAATCAGCAGCAATTGAATCGGCATCGCGGTTTTCAATCCTGAACCGGGGAATGAAATGTACCAGTTCGCCGTTTTTGAACAACGCCACCGACGGCGACGACGGCGGTATCTGTCCGAACCACTCTCTCGCCCGCGCTGTCGCTTCCATATCCTGACCTGCAAAAACACTCGTCAGCACTTCAGGTCTGTTCGGATGCTGCAACGCCTTCGTAATCGCCGGCCGTGCGCGTCCCGCAGCACAACCGCAAACGGAATTGACGACAACGAGCAGCGTCCCTTTCTTCTGGTTCATCACATCATCTACCTCTGCAGCGCTCCGCAGCTCGCGGATCCCGATTCTCGTTAGTTCATCGCGGAATGGCTGGATTGCTACCGGATCATACATTTGGACTCCAATTATTAATTAAGAATGAAGAATTAGGAATTAATTATTCGACTGCAAAGTTTTCAGGATCGAACTTAAGATCTTGAGGAGTTCTTCACAGTCTGCTATCAGCTTTTTTGATTGGCTCTGGTCAATGTAGCCTATATCCCTTAACAATCTTAACCAGTAATGAGTTTCCCGGGCTTCCTTATATGAGATCCTCAATTTGGACTGAAAATCTCTTTTTGACTGACCACCAATTGCCTCTTCAATATTGGCACCGATCGAAGTTCCACTTCGTATCAGCTGTTGAGAAATAACTCGCTCTTTCTTCACATCCGCCAACAATCGGCATATTTCTACGATCTCAAGAGCAAACCGATAACTCTTTATTTGAATAACATTCCCCTGTTTCATTATGCCCCCCAATTCTTAATTCTTAATTATTAATTCTTAATTTTTCATCGCATTCAACGCGCTTCCCGCCTTGAACCACGCAATCTGCCCTTCGTTGAATGAATGATTCAGCGCAATAATGTCTGTAGATCCATCTTTGTGTTTTATTTCGAGGCTCAACGCAACCCCGGGCGCAAAGGTTGTCAGTCCTCGGATCGCGAGCAGGTCATCTTCCCGGATCAAATCGTAGTCCGATGGATTCTTAAACGTGAGCGCCAGCATTCCCTGTTTTTTTAGATTCGTTTCGTGGATCCTCGCAAAGCTTTTTACGATGATCGCTCGTCCGCCGAGAAAGCGCGGTTCCATTGCAGCGTGTTCGCGCGACGAACCTTCTCCGTAGTTCTCATCTCCGATTGCCACCCAGCCGATTCCCTTTGCTTTGTAGTCGCGCGCCACGGCCGAAAATTCTTTCACTTCACCGCTCAAAATATTTTTCCCTTTCCCGGCCTCGCCGGCAAAAGCATTGATCGCTCCAATGAACATATTGTTCGAAATGTTGTCGAGGTGCCCCCGGTACTTCAACCACTTTCCCGCGGGGGAAATGTGGTCGGTCGTACACTTCCCCTTCACCTTGACCAACACACGGAGACTCTCCAAGTCTTTCTTCTCCCATGGAGTAAATGGTTCAAGAATTTGCAAACGATCGCTCTTAGGGTCGACTTTTACCTGTACGGCAGCACCGTCTTTCACCGGTTCGACGAATCCCCGTTCTCCGGAGGTATATCCTTTTTTCGGAAGCTCATCGCCATGCGGAGGATCGAGTTTCACCATTTCCCCTTTATCATTCACGACCGAATCTGTCAATGGATTGAAAGTGAGTTTTCCAGCAAGCGCAAATGCTGTGACAATTTCCGGGCTTGCGACAAACGCATGCGTTGCCGGATTCGCGTCGTTGCGGCCGGTAAAATTCCGATTGTACGAAGTGATGATGGAGTTCCTCTCCCCCATCTTGACATCATGCCGTTTCCACTGTCCGATGCACGGGCCGCATGCGTTAGCGAGAACGAGCCCGCCGATATCGGTCAGCGTCTTCAACTGCCCGTCGCGCTCGATTGTTGCGCGAATCTGCTCGCTGCCAGGTGTAATGGTGAACTCCGATTTTGCTTTCAATCCTCGTCCAAGCGCCTGCTTCGCGACCGATGCAGCCCGTTCGATATCTTCATACGAAGAATTCGTGCAGCTTCCGATCAACGCAACTTTCAATTCCTCGGGATAATTATTTTCCTTCACGGCTTCTGCAAATTTCGATATCGGCCATGCCAAGTCAGGAGTGAAGGGCCCATTCACATGCGGCTCAAGTTCGCTCAAATTAATTTCTACAATCCGGTCATAATATTTTTCCGGTGCGGCAACAACTTCCTTGTCCGGCACCAAAAATTCCGCTACCCTTTCCGCGAGCGAGGCAACATCGGCGCGTTCTGTTGCACGCAGATAATCTGCCATCCGGGAATCAAACGGAAAAACAGAGGTCGTCGCTCCGATCTCTGCCCCCATATTGCAGATGGTGCCTTTCCCCGTGCATGAAATGGATTTCGTCCCTTCGCCGAAATACTCGGTGATCGCTCCCGTTCCCCCTTTCACCGTGAGGATACCGGCAACTTTCAGGATGACATCTTTTGCAGATGTCCAGCCGTTCAACTTTCCGGTCAGGTGCACGCCGATCACTTTTGGAAATTTTAATTCCCACGGCATTCCTGCCATCACATCCACCGCATCGGCTCCACCGACGCCGATAGCGATCATGCCAAGACCTCCGGCGTTGGGCGTATGCGAATCCGTTCCGATCATCATCCCGCCGGGAAACGCATAGTTCTCCAGCACTACTTGATGAATGATTCCACCCCCCGGTTTCCAAAATCCGATGCCGTATTTATTCGAAACGCTTGCGAGAAAATCGTACACTTCCTTATTATCCTCACTCGCTCTCAGCAGATCCCCCTTCGCGCCCACTTGTGCCTGGATAAGATGATCGCAATGAACGGTCGACGGGACAGCAACCCGTTTTCTTCCTGCCGACATAAATTGAAGAAGCGCCATCTGTGCGGTAGCGTCCTGCATTGCAACTCTGTCAGGAGCAAAATCGATGTACGAGGCACTCCTTTCTGCTGCCTTTGACGGAGTACCAAAAAAATGAGCGTAAAGTATTTTTTCAGTTAACGTCAACGGCCGTCCAACGAGCTTTCTGGCGAGTTGAACCTTCGCCGGAAGTCCGGCGTACAATCTTTTGATCATTTCGAAGTCGAAAATCATAATAAAGCTTCCTTATCAGTGGGGTTTACGTGGCAAATTCCTGATATAAATATATGAATCCCCCGCCTTCTCTGCAAGAGATTACCTTGCACGGCAGTCGATTTTTCGTTATTTTTCATCGATTAGTGAGAGAAAAAGGATTCACGATGGGCGAGAAGCCTCAATCAGATTCTGATGTGCTTGAAGATGTCATCGACGAGACGAAACTCAAGGAGCCGGTTCGAGCTATCTTATTTAATGATGAAGTTCACACGTTCGATGAGGTCATCAACCAGCTTATCAAAGCATTGAGATGCGACCATGCAAAAGCAGAGGCATTAACTTGGGAAGTTCACAACACCGGCAAGTCGTGCGTGTATACCGGTGAATTGACGCGGTGTCTGGAAATCACGCGCATCCTCGAAGAAATAGAATTGATGACTCAAATTGAAGTGTGACGAAGGAAATCAAATGAGACGAATGACCTTGACGATAATCGTGATGCTGCTTGTCTTCTCTGCATGCGGCATCGCAAACGAGTTGATCCCTTTCAAAGACACAACAACGTCGTGGAACGATATAAAGAAAATCGCAGCTCAAGAGAAAAAATTAATCTTCATCGACGCTTATACCGATTGGTGCAGCTGGTGCAAAGTGATGGATAGAGAGACTTTTTCCGATACCGCCGTTGCAAATTTCATGAACGAAAAA
>CAWJKX010000016.1:0-10533 GCA_963843065.1 uncultured Bacteroidota bacterium | reverse complement strand
CAACCAAAGGCAATGTTAATGAACTCGGTGCGGAAGATTATATCGTAAAGCCGATCAGCATAAAAAAACTCATTGCACGCGTGCGGACTGCCATGCGAAGAGATAAGAAGGAAGACTCGGGCGCCGAAGCGTCAAATATCATTCGTATCGAAGACCTAGAGATCAACGTGCCGAACTATACGGCGACACTTGGAACAAAAGCGCTGGTTTTTCCCAAAAAGGAATTTGAAACGCTCGTGTACCTTGTCCGTCACCGGGGCCGCGTGATTTCCAGAGATGTCCTTCTCAACGCCGTATGGGGTGAAGGAGTTTTTGTCGTCGACCGGACGGTTGATGTCCACATCAGAAAAATCAGGGAGAAGCTCGGAAAATTTGCCGAGATGATCGAGACCGTGAAAGGGGTCGGCTACCGGTTCAAAGCATGACTATGAAACGTATCCAGTCAAAAATAACGCTCACATACCTGATCCTTGCCGTCGCCATCATCGCCGCGGTAGGGGTGATTTCGAGCCTCGAAATCGAATCTCTGTTCGAAGACCGGCTTGTCCATCAACTCGAACAGCAAGCAGACGTCGTACATCATTTTCTGGCGAACGGAGAATTTTCCGGTGAACGGGCTCGCGCCGCTCAAATCCAACATTTGGCGGATGTCCTGGGTGCCCGGGTCACACTCGTCGCAGCGGACGGAACGGTTGTTGCGGACTCCGATGTACCGTTCGAAAAGCTCTCGACTCTTGAAAATCATTTACACCGGCCGGAAGTGCAAGATGCACTGTCGAAATCCATAGGGATGAATATCCGCCGCAGCGCGACGGTGGGACGAGACTTTCTCTACGTCGCAAAACAATACCGTGATTCTCTTCCCTCGCCCGCCATGAAGGATGTCCGGTTCATCCGCGTCAGCGCACATATGGAAGAGATGAAGGAGATTGTGAACGACATCCGGTGGAAGATCGTATGGGCGGGAGTCATGACTCTTACGATCATCATCGGGGTCAGTATTTTTATTTCACAAAGGATCTCCCGCCCAATGGTGGCCATCGCTGAGAACGTTGAAAAAATCCGCCTCGGCGACCTCGAGAAGCATATTGAAGCGACGACCGACGACGAGATTGGCCGCGTTGCGCGCGCGGTGAATGAGCTGGTCGATAAACTGAAAGCGGATATCGTGGAGCTAAAAAAACTGCAGCGTGCGCGGAGCGAATTCCTCGGAAACGTTTCTCACGAACTTCGCACGCCCATTTTTACGCTGCAAGGATATCTGGAAACCCTGCTCAACGGCGCCGTGGACGACCCCGCCGTCAACAGGCTTTTCATCGAAAAAGCTTCCACCCATGCTGCGCGGCTGAATGCGCTGTTGAACGACCTCATCGATATTTCGAGAATCGAATCGGGGGAGATGAAGATGAGCTTCAGGTATTTTCGCATCAATGAATTTCTTGAACTCGTGGTGAACGATTTTCAGCAAGCAGCAATTCAGCGCGGCGTCGCGCTCCGGTTATCGATGGATACGGGGGAAGAGATTGAGGTGTTCGGGGACAAAGAACGGCTTCGCGGTGTATTAAGCAACCTGATCGACAACGCGATTAAATACAATAAAGAAGGTGGCGATGTTCTTGTTTCCACCGAAATCCATGAGGGCAAGGTGCGCATCGTCGTCGCCGATACAGGCGCAGGAATTGCCGACGAGCATCTCACGAGAATTTTCGAACGATTTTACAGGATCGACAAAGACAGGTCCCGCGAGGTCGGCGGCACGGGATTAGGGCTTGCGATCGTAAAACATATTGTTGAGGCACACGGAGGTAAGGTTGAAGTGCGCAGTACGGTCGGAAAGGGAACATCGTTTAGCTTTATGCTTAAAACCTGATGATGTTGATCGAAATCTTTCGCTTCATGCTCCATTCAACAGCTCTTTCCACGCCAAGCTGTTCGAATTCATCCAGTTCGCCTCTTGTCGTAATTGTTGCGACGAGAAGTCCGTCTTTTTCATCTTCTTCAAGAGGAGTCTGGCCGCTTGTATAATCGAGGCCTAATCCCATAAATACTTCGGAATTTCCCGCTTAAGGTCTTCTGTTCTCTCCTTGATCGCCTGTTGCTGTCTCTCCTTGCTGTTCTCTTGTTCCTCAAGCTTCATGCTCTGAGAAGTTCTCATCACGATTTCACGTGCTTTACGTTCGGCCCTTTTCTCGATTATCTTTTCGAGAGACAATTCCTTCGGAAGAAATCCATACACGAATTGAAGGTCAAGGGCTTCGCCCGCTTCGATGAGTTTTTTTAGGGTGATGGAGTTATTCATTTCACGCTCCTCAATTTCCGCTACAGTCGCAGGTGTCCTTTTCAGTCGTCGGCCGAGCTGGGCAAGAGACATATTGAGCGTAGTTCTCACTGCATTGATCCACCCTCTTGAAGGTCTTTCAACGTTCTTCAAGACAACAAGTTCTTGGAGTTTTTTGTCCAGTTGCAGGACTTTGAGCTTTCTGTCTCTATTTTCCATATGGTTATTCCCTTAAATTTTATATCATAACATATGGATATAACCATAAAAAACAAAAAAATCTGGTAATAACCATATGGAATAATCTGATCGCCCAGGAAATTTAATAATGTTTTAAAGGAGTAGAAATACACTTTTCTCAAACCTCAAAAAACCTCATATCAGTCGATTTTTCCGCGATTCAATGCTTTGCGTGTCCGGTCACGGGTCTTCTTGTAAGGATTCACTCCTGCCTTTCATTCTTCAAACGCACTAATTCCGGCTGAATACGGCCGGGTGAT
Organism: uncultured Bacteroidota bacterium; assembly: GCA_963843065.1. Lineage (GTDB taxonomy): Bacteria > Bacteroidota > Ignavibacteria > UBA10030 > UBA8401 > JAGVPT01. Next base: position 7,755 of record CAWJKX010000016.1, on the reverse strand, counting down.
ATAGAATATCTCCCCAAAAAACTTAACAATTTCTTATTATTCATTCGTGCGCTAAGCCTTGCACATTTGATTTGCTTTGACAAAATTGAAGCGGCGCCTATGGCAAAACCATGGAAAATTCTGGACTTAAACCCTGACGAAAGCCTCAAACAATGTCTGCACAAAATTGCGCTGACCCGGATTCAGGAAACTTTTTCGTATGAATCGGCGACGATGAAAGGGGAAGACCTTGAAGCTCTTCACGACATGCGGGTCTCGGCTCGCAGGCTCAGGGCAGTGTTGAGGATCTTCCGGGATTGTTTTTCGAAAAAGAAGCTCAAGAAACAGGATGCCCGGTTGCAGTCTCTTATTCGCACGTTGGGCGCCGTACGAGAACGCGACGTTTTTCTGGAATCGCTTTCCGCGTACAAGAAAAGTCTTGAACCTGCCGACCGCAAAGTGATAGACCTTCTGATTGCACGGGAAACGACGGCCCGTGTTCTCGATCGCAGGAACCTGATGCGGGAAATAAAATTTCTCAGAAGGACCAATTACGCGGATTCCTTTGCTGCGTTTGTGAAGTCTTCTTTGTAATACAATCATGGCAACCACCGCAGTCCTGAAACCGAACAAAAATTTTCGTGAAAACGCCCGGTTGCTTTTGCCAGTTCTGTTTGACGATTTTCTTTCATACAGAGACCGGGTTGTTACCCATCCGAGACTCAAGGATGATTTGCACAAAATGCGGAACGCGGGGAAGATACTCCGGTATGCTATGGAGTTCTTCGAGGATGCATTTGGCGACGAGTTTTCTTTGTGTCTCAAAGAAGTGAAACAGCTGCTCGATGTGATGGGGCAAGTGCACGATTGCGATGTGAATATTCCGGCGTTGAATATCCAGCTTCGTGAAATACGGTCCTTCAACCGCGCTACTGTGAATCCGAAGGACAGAATACGGACAAAAGCCCTCGTCGACTTGATCCGCGCCGAACAGAACCGCCGGTTGACGATGTTCAACGACGCATGCGGTGTCATCGCGCGCTGGGATACTGAAAATTTCAAGCAACGCATTACACAGGCTATGAATAAAGTTTAAATCATGAGTATTTCATCGTCGCGAGCGATTAGCTCAATCTGCATGATATTAATATAGTGCATATTGTAATTCTGAACGGAGCGAAGCGAAGTGAAGAATCTACGTCAACACAGCGTTGCCAATTTATTAAGCTTCGGTGTCGTGGATCCTTCTCCCGCCATAAAACGGCGGGATCAGGATGACCGTACGGAGGTTGTTTTGAGAAGTTTCCTATTCTATTTTCACGAGTTGGTTAAGGTATTTTACTTCACAAAAAAATATTTTTGGAGAAGAGATTGTTCATCTATATTTTAAGACACGGCATCGCCGTCCAGCGGGGAACGGCTGGCTATCCGAACGACGACAGGCCTCTTACGGACGATGGAAAAGAAAAAATGCGAAAGGGAGCGCGGGGGATAGCTGCGATTATCGGGAGCGTCGATGTGATACTGACGAGCCCGCTTATCCGTGCTCACGACACCGCAAAGATCGCTGCCGATGCTCTGGGGGCGGATCACAAGATCGAGGTGTGCAAGGAACTCCTGCCAGGGAGCCTGACGAAGAAACTCTTGCTCTATCTGGCAAAGTACAAGAACCTGGATCACGTGATGATTGTGGGACATGAGCCCGACCTTGGCTTCCTCGCGTCTGCCCTTCTTGGCTCTGAGAATTCCATCATCGACTTCAAGAAAGGGTCGCTCTGCTGTATCGAAGTCTCAAGCATGCCGCCGCGAGGAGCGGGGACGCTTCATTGGCATTTGCAACCGAAACAACTTCGTGAACTCAAATAACACCGACAGGACTATCGCATGGCCCGACTTTTTGATCAACCCCGTCCGTACCCCGGCATCCTCATCATCGTGGAGGGAATTGACGGATCCGGCAAATCAACGCAATTGGAACTCCTGCAGAAGTGGCTGCTGAATTCCAAGTACAGAGTTTTCTTTACTGAATGGAATTCTTCTGCACTCGTTAACGAGACGATCAAACGGGGGAAGAAAAAAAACCTGCTTACGCCGACCACATTCAGCATCCTTCACGCCACGGATTTTGCGGATCGGCTGGCTCATTTGATCATCCCTCCGCTGAAGGCAGGAATGATCGTTTGCGCCGATCGATACGTCTATACCGCATTCGCCCGCGACGTGATCCGCGGAGTCCATCCCGAATGGGTGAGAAACCTCTACGGCTTTGCCGTGAAGCCGGACATTCAATTTTATTTTAAAGTCCCGATCGAAGTTTCGCTCAAGCGCATTTTGAACGGGAGAGTAAGACTGAAATTTCACGAAGCCGGAATGGATCTGGGGTTGAGCGATGACCCGAGCGAAAGTTTCAGATTATTCCAATCGAAGATTCTCGAGGAGTACGATAAGATCTCAACCGAGTACGGCTTAACAGTCATCGATGCAACGGATTCAATCCAGAAACAGCAGACCCTGATTCGCGAGATCGTCCGCGAGCGCTTGAAAGACTATAAACCGACACCATTCCTCCAAAAGAAGGAGAATGTTTATGTCGCATAAAAAGAAAACATTTTACGGCAACGGCCTGCCGTATGTTGACGTGAGCGATTTGACCGGCAAGCTCATCGTTATCGAAGGGACCGACGGCGTCGGGCGTTCAACGCAGCTCGAAGAATTAAAGAAGTGGCTTGAAGTGAAGGGCTACGGCGTTACGACCACTGGGTGGACCCGGTCGCCACTGATGGGAAAAGCGATCAACGAGGCAAAGTCGGGGCACACGCTTAATTTCGACACCTTTAGCCTCTTGTATGCCGCAGACTTTGCCGATCGCCTTGAGCACGAAGTGATCCCGGCACTTAGGGCTGGCTTTGTGGTCCTTGCAGACCGCTACATCCACACGGCCTTTGCGCGTTCGTCAGTCAGGGGGGGCGACCGTCAATGGATTCGGAAAGTGTTCGGTTTTGCAATAGAACCGGATGCAGTCTTTTATATGCGCATCAATATCGAAGACCTGATCCCGCGCGTGATTAACAGCCACACTTTGCATAAGCGGTACTGGGTGGAGCAGTCGGGTGAAGGGTTGGATTACTGGGAATCAGGAATGGACATGCGGCTCGGAGACGATTTTTATGACAGCTTTGTCGAATACCAAAAACTCATTTTGAAAGAGTTTGACAGGATGACCAATGAGTTTGGTTTTCAGGTGATCGATGCCGCAAAAAGTTTCGAAGAGACTAACCGTGCACTAAAACAGGGAATCCTCGCAATTCTCGAAGATGAAGAATCTGAAGAAAAACCTCGCCGCCATTGACATCGGCACCAATTCGATCCATCTCCTTGTCGCTGAAGTCTATCCGGACTCCGGCAGCTTTAAGATCCTCGAACGTGAGAAAGAAATCGTCCGCCTCGGTTCCGGTTCGACCGACATGAAATATCTTACCGGGAGCGCCGTTGAACGTGCGATCCACGTGTTGCGCCGGTGCAAAATGATTGCCGACTCGTATCGCGCCTCCATCCGCGCGATCGCAACAAGCGCGGTCCGCGAGGCGTTGAACCAGGACGAATTTCTGCGCCGCGTTAAAACGGAGGCGGGAATTACGATCGAAGTTGCATCGGGTTTTGAGGAAGCGCGGCTCATTCACCTCGGCGTTCTCCAGGCACTCCCGATATTCAAGAAGAGGCACCTGATGGTGGATATCGGAGGAGGAAGCACGGAATTCCTAGTCGGCTATCAACGAAATATTCTCTACAGCAACAGCCTGAAGATCGGCGCGGTGAGATTGACCCAGCGTTTCTTTGAGGATGGAAAAACTTCTTCGAAGTCCATCCGCGAATGTCGTCAATACGTGAGGGGGATGTTAAGTCCGATTGCGCGGGCGGCCCGAAAGAATCATTATGAGATCGCTGTCGGGACTTCCGGGACGATCACGAGCATTGCCCAGATTATCAGGCTGCGGAGGGATGAGGATGGGGAATCGTCCATTAACAATTTCACTTTTTCGAGCCGCGAAGTTTCAGAGGTGGCGGAATTGATTCTCGAGAAGAACGACCCGGACGACCGTGCCGGCATCGACGGGCTCGATCCGGCGCGGGCCGATATCATCGTTGCGGGAGTGATTATTCTTGAAGAAGCGTTCCGGGCGCTGGAGATAAAACGGATGACGATCTCGGAGTACGCGCTTCGCGAAGGAATCATCCTTGACACTATCGAGAAGTATCACCGGAAAAAGAAGTTCGACCATTTCCACGATATCCGGTATACGAGCGTCCTTCATATTGCGGAGAGTTTTCAGGTACGAAAAAGAACACGCCCATCAGGTCGGCCGGCTCGCTCTCGACATCTTCGACCAGACAGTGCCGCTCCATAAACTGAGTTCCGGCGAACGGGTGTATCTTGAGGCGGCGGCGCTCCTGCATGAAGTCGGATTATTCGTTTCGCATGCCCAGCATCACCGTCACTCGTCCTACCTCATCCGCAATTCCGAGCTGCTCGGTTTCACGGAGAATGAAAAAGAGATTATCGCAAACGTTGCCCGCTACCACAGGAAGAGCCATCCAAAAATGAGACACGAAGGATTCTCCAAGCTCAATGCTGATGAGAGGGACATCGTAGTGAAGCTCGCCGCGATTCTTCGCATTGCCGACGGATTGGACAGGACGCATTTTTCCGTGATTAAAAGCCTGCGGTGCAAGCGTACTCGGTCGACAGTGCATTTCCATCTGCGACGGTCGAACAGGGCAAAAATTGAACTCGAAGTCTGGGGAGCGAACCGGAAGAAAGAACTCTTCGAAAAAGCATTCCATGTCAACGCCCACTTCTCGCCCGCCTCGTAAAATTTGATACCGTATAGTCGGGTGTTCTGTTTCAAGCGAAAAGGAACAACGGAATTCACTGAGAGTAAAACTGCGACATCGTCCTTCGTTGCTATGTATTGGGGAGCGTCGAATGGCGGGTAATATATTTCCAACCTTAAAAAGGGCAGAGCGTCCTCGGTGATGTCCTTTCTAGGGAATTAATATTTTAGGCCGGGAAATTTTCCGTAACACCGCGACCGCTATGACCACAAAAGCGAGAATCCCTGCACCAAGAAGCTGGCTCCCTGCGAATCTCATCACTGACGGCTTTCCATTGTTCGCCTACAAATTTTCCAAGAAGCACAAAAGTCGCCGACCAGATGAGAGCACCTGTGTACGCAAACATCCCAAAACTTCGATAGCGCAGACCGGACATGCCGGCCGTAAATGCAGTCAGATGGCGTATCCCGGGAATGAAGTAGCCTACGATGAGAGACCATTTTCCAAAGCGACGGAACCAATCTCCCGCTAGTTCAATCTTATCTTTTGAGAAGGAAGGAATGTGGAGTTTGACCAACAGCGGCAGGCCGTAGCGGCGTCCGATCTCATAGCTGAAAGAAATCCCTGCTACGCTGCCGAAAAAAGCCGAGAGCATCACATACGAGAGTTGAAGAGAGTTTCTGGAAATAAGGTAGCCGGCGAACATCAGGAGAGTCTCATCGGGAATAGGCAGGCCGATAATGCCGAACATCATAGATCCAAACAAGGCTGCATAACCGTACTGCACAACCCAGTGAAGAAACATATCCATTTTAGCGCGTTCTCCTTAGATGAATCCGGTAAGACTATGCAATGCTCTCAGATTTCCTGGTTGTCGCTTTACGGCCAGTAATTTGGGTAACAAATATAATCAAAAAAAGTAACCCGAAAAAATGTCGGACGTGGCAGAGCTTAAGCTTCACCAGTATATTGACGAACGGGCCACTTCGTAATAAGACCTACGTAGAAAATCATTGCCTTCCATTCTAATTACAATAAGAAGAACAATATTTATTGCTTTACTTGATCTCCTCCAGTTTTTACGCCGACGCCTAGTTAGTAAACTCCTTCAAACATTGGAAGCTGATGCGAATAGACGGTTTCTAGTGCGGGGGGTATGTGTGCTTGGGGTCTATACCTATGCTTTGAGAAATGTGTGCGTCAACCGACCACGCTCCCGAACCTGCGATTAAAAGAAAGACAATTCCCGTCAGCATAGCAAAGTCGGTTCGTGCATCGCTCACAACGAACCAAACCCCCTGTTGAGGACGAAAGAGCTCCGGAATTTTCGTCGTCGCAATCGCGGTCAGGTTGATGATAAGAAGCGGCACATTAGCCAGACGAGTAAGAAGCCCGATTGTCGTCAACACGCCGCAGACGATTTCAAATGTTCCGACAAAATGGGCTGTGAAATCAGGGAAAGGAAATCCAATCTTCATGAACCGGTTGACGCCCCAATTCGGATCAGTGAACTTCAGGATTCCCTGGGTCAGGAAAATAAGCCCGACGGAGAAACGGATAAGGATGGTGCTGCCGGATGCATGGGTCGAGCTGACGTGATGAAAGAATTTCATACAGAAGCCTCTCTGAGAATCGAATTGCGGTATTTAGTGCGAAGCAGAAACCCACCGCCTGTGGCGGTGGTTATGTCCAGTTGGCTATGCCTGTCATTCCGGTCGAGTCCCGCTTTCAGGCGGGACGAAGAACCGGAATCCAGTTCCGTTGATTGACTCTGGATTCCGCGTCAAGCGCGGAATGACTTGCTTTTTCTTTTCAAAAGCCACCATCTTTGATGGTGGTCGTTTACTTCACTTTTGTTCATCATTTGTTTGAAGTTCGGCGTGCCTGATGGGGATGCCGTCGTTCATAATTTAAAGAAATCACAGCAGCCAGCAGATTCCTACGTACGCAAGATATGTATTGCCAGATTGGAGCGAATACACCGTTGTTCCCACAGATGCGAGCAAGACAAACGACGGACTAAGTTTATACGTCAGACCCGCATTCAAAATTACTTCCTCAAGTCCGGTATGAAATTGACCGCAGGCGACGCTTCGCTACCTCGCCAGCGACGCTGTCACCCTCTACGGCCAGGTCTCCGAGGGCTACCGGGCCGGCGGCTTCAACACCGCGGGTCTGGTCGGGCAAGCCTTCGCCGCATCGGCGGCGGGGCCCGAGCCCGAGCGCCGCTTCAGCGGCGATGAGCTCTGGAACTACGAAGCTGGCGCGGAGCTGAGCCTCTTCGACGGCGTGGCCCAGGTTCGTACGGCCGGATTTTACATGGTCTGGAACCGGGTCCAGAGCGACCAGCTGCTGCCCGACGGCCTGCCCTACACCGCCAATCTTGGCGACGGCCGCGACTTCGGCGGCGAGGTGGAGGCCGACATCCGGCCGGACGCTCACTGGCGGCTGCAGGCCAACGCGACTCTCAGCGAACCCGACCTGACCCGGCCCAATCCGGCGTTCGCCGCCGCGCCGGACAACGGCCTGCCGGGCGTGCCGACGTTCTCGGGCGGCGCTTCGGTCTCTTACCTGCGCCCGCTCGGCGAGGGGCTCTCGCTGCGGCTTCAGGGATCTTACGCCTACGTCGGCGCGTCCCGACTGACGCTGGACGCCACGACGTCGGCGGCGATGGGCAACTATGGCTTCGCGCGCTTCTCGGCGGAACTGGAAGCGCGGGACTGGACCTTCGGACTGGACCTGCGCGCGCCGCTGACCGGTCTCGGCGACACCTTCGCCTACGGAAATCCGTTTACCTTCAGGGACTTTCCGGAGACCACGCCACAGCGGCCGGCGACGGTGACATTCAGGATCGCCCGCCGCCTGCCCTGAAAATGAAGTCCGCCAGGTGTGGTGAATTTCGAGCGGCGTCGTCTCGTGGGTGAGGTCGCTTCGACGGCTTCG
>CAWJKX010000015.1:0-6691 GCA_963843065.1 uncultured Bacteroidota bacterium | reverse complement strand
AAGTAAGAGAGACAACAATGAGAACACAGAAGCATGAACGGACAATTGTAGCAATGGGGATGGACATAATAGCAAATAATACTTTTTTGACCGACTCGATCATCCATGATGTCATCATATACATCCTTTTGAAAAGGTACTGCATGGAATCAATAAAAAAATACTCTCAGACTTCTGGAAAAATGTTTTTCGCTTGTCACTCTGAGAATCCGGTTTTTGTACAGGCACACTTTAGCGCAATCTTCGTTCTCGATTCTCCCCCGCATGTTCCAGATTCTTCTCTCCGCTGCGCTCCGATCAGAATGACAATGATGTTGCATTGTTCGTTCAAACATTGCTGGGGGGGGCAGGAGTCTCAATTCACAAAGAGGACTACGGAAGATTCGGAGCTACTGGAAGAGTTTGTTCTGTAGCAGTTCCCCCTTTCGACTTCTTCGTCAAAAAATAAATCCCTGTCCCCACCCCTACGACGGCCGCACCTCCGGCATACCACCACCAGCTTATTGTGTTGGTTTTAAGAGAATCGGGAACATAGTCCGTACGTGTTGCCTTTTGCCCTATGGCAACGGCAATTTTCGCAACGTAATCGTTTGTCTCGGCGGGCGACGTACACGTCGCCTCTTCACGAACATCCGAAAGTTTTAAAGAACTTTTCACCCCGTATTCCGAGGATTCGAAATGATAGAGATCGCCTTGCAGCGTAACTGTGCAAAGAATAATTCTCTCCATACCGATTTTCGATGAAACCTGCTGCAGGCAGGAGAGAGTGGAACACTTGTCGAAAGCGGCTTTGTCTGTCGGATTCAGTTCTTTTTTCAGATCGCTCTCCAAAAAAACCGACAGCATCTCATACTGGGAAACTTTTTTTTGCAGCGTTGTGAAAAATAATTCCGCTTGGGATTTGGAAAGCCCTTTAGTGCCGGAATCGATCAGGACCACTTTTAAAACCTGCTTGGTCTGAGCGTGGATGGGTGCCTGGACGGCAAAGAAAACAAACGCCAGAAGAACCACAAAGACCAGCCCTCGTTGATGAAATCTGCAGTGATCCATAGGCATTTCCTTATTTGGTAGCGGGCTATTTTAATTTAGACTAGATAAATGACAAGCATTCTCTCTGTGTAAAGGAGCGTCCTTCGATGCGTCCCGTTCCGCTGAGGCGGAACGGGACTTACTTCCCAAAGGGATCCTCCAAAGGAGTCCTTTGGACCTTCGGGACAGGATGAACATGCTTTTCATGATTGCTTGGAATAAAAAAGTCTGTTCACCCTGAGCAAGTGAGCGGAGCGAACGCGTCGAAGGGCGCTACGCCGTCCTTCGATACGCTCTCCCGCTCTTCGAGCGGTATCGCTTACTCAGGATGAACTTGCTTTTTTGGAAGCTTAAATAAAGTCGTTCACCCTGAGCAAGTGGCGCAGCTTCATCGCGCCACGCGTCGAAGGGCATCCTGAGCGAGTCCCGATGTTTTTTATCGGGACGAGTCGAAGGACATCCTGAGCAAGTAGCGCAGCCTCATCGCGCCATGCGTCGAAAGGCATCCTGAGCGAGTCCTCGCCGAGTCGAGGATCAGAATGACAAACGAAAATCAGAGCCCCTGTCATTCTGAGGAGCAGAGCGACGAAGAATCCATGTCAACGCAGCACGGAGTATCCTCGCTGCTTCAGTGTGATGGATTCCTCTCCCGACTTCGTCGAGAGAGGAATGACACGACTCAAACAGCATCCTTTTCATTCTGCGTAATCCGAGTAATCTCTGTAATCATTTGATCAACAACATTTTCTTGGTGTTATTGTAATTCGTTGCACCGCCTGTAATAACAACCCGATAAAAATAGACGCCCGATGCGTACCGGCTTCCGTCAAAATTCACTTCATAGAAACCCGGCTCCTTATCGTCCTTCACAAGAGTTTGAACCAGCTGCCCGAGCACATTGTACACCCGTAGATCAACCTTAAAACGGCTTCCCGTATTAGGCACTGCATACCGTATCGTTGTCGAGGGATTAAACGGATTGGGATAGTTTGGATATAATTGAGGATCAGTCGGTACTAACGCAATTCCATTAAGATTCTTTTCAATGAAGGCCTGAGTGCCGACCAGCACACGGTAGTTCCTGAATCCCTCTTTCCCGGTTACGACATCAATGGAATTCTGACTTTTAAGATTATAGGCTAATCCTTTCGATACATCAAGAAGACACACGGTAAAATTCGGATTGGGAATTTTATCAATACCATTAAAGGTCAATGTCGCCTGGGCGTTTGCATCACCCGTAGCCACGGTCATGTCCCATGAATCCCCCTCATTGCTGACCGACCGCATATCTTTCATCAACGACCCTTTATCACTGTTGAAGCCGACACAAATATTGCGGGCTCCGACAAACGGAGGATTATATCGATCATTCTTATCATATCCTTTCACAGACTGGAATCTCATGCCGATTTCGGCTCCGGTATATGACATTTTGATATCGCTTCTCGACGCATTGATATGGAGAGTCCATTCTTTGGTACTATCGATCTTCGCGACAGTCTTTTCCCCGCTGACGCTCTTCTTCGCTGAAGGGGAAGCGGGCGGGGGTACGATATAAATCTTCATCATGGAAGCACTGTCCATGTTTATCGCCCAGCCCTGCCATGCCCGCAATGTGTCAATGTCGGCACTTGAGTCCGACCATCCGCCCAGCGGACCGGTACCTGAGTAATAATAACGGTCTGAAGGATGTCCCCCGGCAAAAAATATTTGGGTATATGGTATGTTTACTTCGAACGGATTACCCACCAGGTTCCATCCCTGTTTCAGTGGAACTCCTTTGGTGGACATCTGATCCGACCTCGCCAATTGGGCGTTCGATACCGCTACGGATTTTCCGGGATCTCTTGAGATAAAAAAGAATGCAGCGCCTGGAATCACTACAGAAGAGTCTTTAAACGAATCATAATCCTCCCACGTGCTGTCGAGAAGCCGCTCCAGCCTCCATCGTACATTTGGCACGCCGTTCTCAGCATCGCTTCCGAAACTTTGCTCCATAAAACTGCTCGGTTCTTCATTCCCCAGCACGTACGGAAATGAGATAATGCGATACGCCTTTACCTCCTGTGCTGTCGGGAAAGACGACGCAGCGGGTATGGCAAGCGGCGTGGAGACAACGGCCCCGGGCGCGTATTGCATTATAAAGAGAAAAAGCCGGTAGCCGATGTGTTCCCTGCACTGTCAGTCGCCTGAATTTGGTAGTCAACTCCGATGGTCGTCCCCCCGCTGCTAAAGGCACTCGCCGGCAGCATGAGGGATGAATTAGGTGAGATGGGAGCGGGAAAAGGCAAGGACGATGAGCTGATATCATTGATTCTTCGGTAGTTCAATTGCATCGACGCTACGCCCGATTCATACGATGGCTTCACGGCGCCTGCGGTGATTGGAGGGACAGTGTTGATACTGCCGTCTTGTTGAACGACAACGGTATCGAACTTTGTACTGTCATATTGTATCGCCGGTGCTGTCGTGTCGAAGCGTGCAATAACGAATCCCGTCGAATCCGGATTTTTATTTCCAAGGGAATCTTGCAGGAAGAAATAGACGGTGTGTGTTCCAACCTTATTCATTTGTACAACAAAACTATTATTGGCGATCGGCCGGCTGAGAAGAGTGGTTGGACTGCTTGGTACCGTATCAAGAGAATACCAGGCAACTGGTGTGGTCAACATTCCAGCTTGAGAGATGCTCCAGGAAACGGTGTCTGTTGCTGTGTTGGTCCAACGGTTGGGTGAAATACGGGGCGATTGCGGCCTCCCCGGCTTTGAATACAACTTTACACCAATGGGAACTTTCAATAGAGGAGTTGCCGAATTATTTCTAAGATACAGTGTATCGCTATACACACCCGCATTTTTGGAATAACATAAGATAAGAGCGTTCAATGAATCGGCAACAACAGCGTTACGAATTGAAGAGACAAAAATGCTGTTTGTCGTGTAGCTGCTGTCAATCCTCAATTTGTTTATGGACGTATTGCTGATCAGAATTGCCTGATAGTTTGAATCGGACGCCGCCACAAGGCCGAAATTAATCGCTGACTTGTTCACGTTGATGACCGGATACGGCGATGTTCCGCTTAACGGTACCTTTACAACACCTGCGTCAGAGATGACCGTCATTGTATCGATGACCGTTCCGAATAACACCGGCTTAAAGACTATCCGCAATGCCGTGCTGTCGAAACCCGAAATACCTGCTGTTTTCGGCGATACAGTGAAAGCGCTATTTGTCGTTGTGATATTGCTTATTGACAATGGAATGACTGAGGCATTCCGTGCATACACCGTGATAATGGCTGAATCCTGAAGAGCCCGGTTAGAGAAAAATATTCCACTTTGTGAAGATATCAGCAGCGGCGAGGGGCAGTTCCCGGTCAACGGTACCTTCACTAGTGCCGAGGTTGAGTTATTCCTCAGGTACAGCGTATCGGTAAAACCCGCCACAGCAAGGGGAGAGAACGTCACGGCAATGCTATCGATTGCCGGAATTGAAATATTTGTTTTGGAAACCTTAAAAACTGACGTTTTCGTATAGATAGAATCGATCGTCAACAAGTTAACGGTAGAATTAGAAATTTGCAGCATCTGCTGTTTCGAGGAATCGCGCGCAACATTTCCAAAATTGAGCGACAATTGATTAAGCCCTAATGTCGGAGTCGGCGATGTTCCGGACAATGGTACTTTTATCAAAGCTGAAGTCGAATTATTCCGGAGATACAACGTATCTGTGAAACTCCCAAAAACGGCAGGTGTAAACGTTATCACGACACTGTCGCTCGTACTAACAGAATCTTTTGTCTTATTTACAACAAAGAGCGATGTCTTCGTATAAATAGAATCGACTGACAATGTATTGATTGATGAATCTGTTATTTGTATTGTCAGTGGTTTCGGGGTATTGTGGGCAACATTTCCGAAATTGAGCGACGATTGATTGACAATCAGCTTCGGGTAGGGCGACGTTCCGATGACCGCTATTGTATCTGGTTTTGAGCTAAGAACCGTGTCATTACTCTTGATTAAAATATTTCCACTGAATCCGCCAAATGACGTCGGCGTGAAACGAATAGTATCCACAAAGGGTTCTTGATATGCTATGTTCTGTATCGTTGGTCTTGGACTAAAAGCGCTGTTTGTCGAGGTGATAGCTGTAATTTTTAATGTGTCCCCCCCCTCGTTTGTCATTGTCGCGGTTGTGTCTTTAGGTTGACCAAGCTTTTGCAGGCCAAAATTAATTTGTTTCACGGGTGAAAAGTAAGCGACCAGGGGCGTCGAGCCATTTTCGTAGCCAGTTGTCGCGTGAAAGCTCGCTAGAGTATTATAGAGATGTTCATTAGGGAACAATCCAGCATTGAATACGGCTGTTCCACGAAAACTGTTGTTGGTAGAAGTAACTCCAGTCGTTATCTGAAAATCATCAAATCGAGTATTCGTTGGTCCTATCAAAGTGATATTGTTGTTGTGAAAAACACAGGTTCCCCCGCCTGGCTCCGATGATCCAAATGTTTGACCACTGCCGTAGCTAGTTATAGTATTGTTATAGGCTGATGTTTGTCCCGTTCCATGAATATCCACTCTAATTCCAATACCAGTCGATGAACCCGTTTCCGTAATCGTGTTGTTGTAACAAACCCATCCAGTACCATTTAAATACACTCCATCCTGAGGGCTCGAAAATGTATTATATCGAACTGTGTCATTCACGTTGTAATAGGTGTCGAATCCAGCATTATAACAATTTGTAAATGAGCTATACTCACAAACACAATTCGTGTCCTGTTGAAATCCTATTCCACATATTTCTGCGCCATTGATAGGACAGCCCATAATAGTTTGAACAGCATTAGTCACTGTGTCATATCGAAAAGCATTGTTTCTCCCAAACTGATCATAGATTGCGGTGTATCCTGTCGAGTCAACCGTGCAGGAATCAACTACACAATCAACATAGTTTCCGGTGAGGAATATCGCTACGCTTGGCGTGTTGTGCGTTGAAATGTTCCGCACAATCATATTTGTGTATGTGCTTCCACTTAGTGCTTCCACAGCATATCCAACATTTCTACAATCCCAATCCCTCACTGTCACATAACTTCCCCGGATGAAATTTCCCTCATGGAAGATATGGACTTGCGGAGTATTACCATCCCACGTCTTTACCCAACAGGTATCATTTCCCCAACCATAAACTTGATGGCACAAGTCCATTCAAAAACTTTTTAAGGCTGTCGGAGGTGCTTAGATAAAAATGAAGATTACCGCCGTTCTTTTGTGATATCGAGCGCCACGCACCGGCAGAATACTCATAACTGTACGCGAAATTGTTAACATAGCCTGTAAATATCTGATAGATACTGTCATGCCCAACTCTGTTGTATTCGTCCAACTCGCACCAGTGAAGTCTCCATAAATTATTGGTCTTGCACCTGTTCCATAAGCTCCAAAAACAATACGCTGACTTGCTGTGCCGTTGCTGTATTGTTGCGTAACTTCACCCTGAAACGTGTCGCCGCGTGCGAACAGAATTTGATCTCCGGGTTGAAAAACGGCATGAAGTGTAAGACGCTGTCAGACGTATTCCATGGCGTCGCTGGTGAAGTACCATTGTTGACATCATTCCCGGTGGACGACGATACATAATACGTCGTCTGACCATA